>CAKZSH010000178.1 GCA_937918905.1 uncultured Saprospiraceae bacterium | reverse complement strand
TCGAATAAATTATGAGTAAATTACTGTTTACCATTATTCGATAACAATCAAACCATCAGCGAAGCGAAACCATCTAACAATCATAATCTTAATTCATCGCCGCTTCCTTATTATTCTTCAACATTCGATAAATAGTCGATTTCCCGATGTCTAATTTTTGCGCAACGATATCAATATCATTATCATATTTTTCTAAAAAATGATTAACGATAATTGTTTTATACTCTTCGAAAGTAACTTCATTAGCGAGAAAGTTAGCACCTTTTTTAGCACTACTAAATCTGATATCAGCTTCTGATATTTCATCCTCATTGGTAAGAACAGCCGCAAGTTCTACAACAGCTTTTAGCTCTCTTACATTTCCAGGAAAAGCATATCCCAATAATTTATTTTTGGCAGCTTTAGAAAATTTAAAATCTCCGAGAGGGTTATTTTTTAAAAAAGCTTTCAAGAAAAAATTAGCCAATAAAAGAATATCGTTTCCACGTTCTCGAAGCGGCGGCAATTGAATGGGTAAACCCAATAAACGATAATATAAATCTTCTCTAAAATTTCCTGCACTTACTTCATCCTGCAAATCTCGATGCGTCGCCACAATCACTCTTGCATCAAATGGAATTGGTTTTTCTCCACCTACACGCATAATTTCACGCTCTTGCAATGCACGTAAAACTTTTGCTTGCATATTGATATCCATTTCCCCAATCTCATCTAAAAACAAAGTTCCATTATTTGCCATTTCAAACATTCCTTTCTTTCGAGTATTTGCTCCCGTAAATGCACCTTTTTCATAACCAAATAATTCACTCTCCAAAAGGTCTTTAGGAATTGCACTCATATTAACTGCAACAAATGCCTCTTTTTTTCTAGTCGAATTATAGTGAATACTTTTAGCAATAACTTCTTTTCCAGTTCCAGTTTCTCCCGTGACGGAAACGGTGATATTTGTCTTGACCGCTTTTTCTAACATTGAAAATACATTTTGCATCACCTTGCTATCTCCGATGATACTTTTGTCTACTTTATAAGTAGTCTGTAATTCTTGTCGTAAAGAATGAACTTCTTCTTTTAGTGAATCTTGTTCTTTGATATTATTGATAGTATGCAATAAGCGATCGTTGGTTTCAGCATCTTTGGTAATGTAATCGTAAGCGCCATCCTTTAACAATTTTACAGCTGTGGAAACATTTTGTTGGCTCGATAAAATGATGACTGAAATATCCTTATTGTACGTCTTTATTTTTTTCAAAACATCCTCGCCCGTCATATCTGGTAAAGTATAATCAAGAGAAATGATTGAAGGTTTTAAATGAAGATTTTGCAAACATTCTTCACCAGTAGAAAAAACGTGAACCTGATGGTCAGGATTCATTTCCATGACATACTTCACTCTTCGTTGGTACATCATATCATCTTCTACAACAAAAATACAAGTAGGTTCAAACTTAGACTTCATAAGAATTTAATTTATAGTTTATACTTCTTGATTACTCTGCCTTTTGATTTTAGGTGTCGTGCCTTTGGCACTCAAATTTGAAAATGTGGTCCTTTTCTTTCTACCAATATTTCGTCCCTCTCGGACTTTTGAAATTTAAAAAGTGCCAGAGGCACGGCATGTAAAATCAGAGGTAGAGTATTCCCTGACACAAACAACTAAAGGTGTGCCATAAATTCTAAAAATGAGAATGCTTTCTAAAAATGAGATAGCGTTAAAAAAATAAATACTATATAAATAATTGATAATCAATATGTTGAAATAAAAAAGTAACATGGTTCATTTTATGATTATTACATAATTGCCAACAATAATTTTATAATCCCGTCCCAAGATTTAATTGGGATCTTAAATACATAGTCATGTTAAGAATACTATTTTCAATCATAGTGATAGCTATGTTTGCTTCTTGCCAAACCTCCAAACCACTCTTTAATTCTATTCCAGATTTAAGGCTAAACGATTCTTTAGCTCAACAAATGTTGATACCTGTCGAACCAATTTTAAAAGTTGGAGACAAGATCACGATGAGTATTTGGAACCATAATGATTTAAGCATTGGGTCAGTCAATAGCGTGTACACTACTAATGAGGCGACAGGGAAGTGGTTAGTTTTAGACGATGAAGGAAAAGCAAATTTGCCAAAAATCGGCAGAACAAAATTGACAGGTTTGACTGTCAAAGAAGCTAATTATTTACTCGAACAACAGTACAGCAAAATACTAAAAGATCCCATCATAAATGTCAGAGTGCTCAATCAATTTGTGACGGTGCTTGGAGAAGTCAACAACCCAGGACGATATAGTTTAGACAACGAAATGGTTTCACTAGTTGAAATTTTAGGAGAAGCAAAAGGGCTGACTGCTTATTCAAAAAATGAATCCATCGAATTAGTTCGAATCATAAATGGTCAATCCGTAAAATTTTCAGTTGACCTTACAAACCTTGCCATATTACCACAAAAAAATATTCTACTTCAACCAGATGATATCATTTATGTAGGTGCTACCAAAGCCAAAGCAAATGATAGAAATCTAGGTAAAGCAACTTTGATTACCAGCATCGTGACGGGTGCCGCAGTTATTATTTCTGTTTTTGTAAAATAATTGTTACAAGATTTATTTTTTTAAAAAACTCAAATAAATATCATGCAAAAAGAATTTCACACACTCGTCGTTCCGATAATAAAAGGTTTACCAATAACTATTTTATTAATCATTGGAGCATTAGCATTGGCAGCTAGAATGGTCATTTATTCAGTACCAGAATATCAGTCAACAGGCTCAATAAAAATTGATAATCGAAATATCAATCTTGGAGATTTAGCACTTTTTGAAGAAGAAGGAAGAACGAAAGGGGCAACTTCAGTTGACTTCTTGACCGAGGTGGAAATGTTTAAATCCAAAAGATTGAAAGAATTAACCTTTCAAAAATTGAATTTCGACATCACTTATTTCAGGGTAGGAAAAATAAAAACAGTAGAATTATATAAAAATAATCCTATCGAAATCAACTTTGAAATACTGACAGATAAAGCATATGATAAAATGGTTTATTTAAAATATACGAATAACAATCAATTGCTTTGGAGTAAAAATGAGGAGATTTTCCCAACAGAAAATGTAGTGACATTTAATGATACTATTCAATTAGAAGGTTTGAAAATGGTAGTGAGTAAAAATGAAAAAGTATTGTTATCTAATCCTTCAAGTTTAAGAACTGATGATGTTTTTGCTTTTAAAATTAATTCTATTCAAGCGTTGGTGAAATCGGTAAATAGTGCGAATTACTTTGTTCGTTCAGTTGATAAAAAAATCCAAATCATCAACTTGTACTACCAACATGAAGTACCTGAGAAAGCTGCACTTTTTATCAATGCCTTAATGGAAACTTATATTGAAAATTGTAGAAATGAGCATCGTGATGATGCTGACCAAACCCTTGAATTCATTGAAAAACAATTAAATTCCGTAAAGTCAAAATTAAGATATTCAGAAGGGAGTTTAGTGAAATTCAAAACGCAAAAAAGCATCATGAACATCAAGCAAGAGACAGATGCTACACTTAAAGAAATGATGCAGTTAGAGTTTCAAAAAGTGAATTATGATATGCAAGAAGGAGAGTTGAAACGGACTTTTGAATACTTAGTAGGAGGCAATGATTTAAGAGATTTTGCACCAAATTTTGAAGCATTAAAAGATCCGCTTTTTAAAGAAGCATTTTTAAAAGCACAAAATTATGAGTTGGCTCGACAAGATTTATTGTTAAAATATACACCTCAAAGCGATGAAGTTCAAAATATCGAATTGAAAATAAACAATATGCGCACGTTTATCCATGAGAGCGTAAAAAACACTTTGGATAATATCCAAAACCGTCAAGCTGAAATGGAAAAAAGCATTGCAACCATTGCTCAAAGTATTCAAGAATTTCCAGACAAAGAACAACAAACGATGGTATTGCAAAGAGAAGTAAAATTAAACGAACAACTCTACACTTCATTGATTGAAAAGAAAATGGAAATAGGTGTTGCAAAATCTGCGAACACCGTATTCCACCAAATCATAGATAAGGCTGAAGTCAATGACAAACCAGTATCTCCAAATAAATCACTTTTTTATGGGGTTGCATTATTCTTTGCTTTGTTGATTGGAACAGGACTTTCTTTCTTAAAACATTTTTTGACTGCAAAAATTAAATCAAAAAATGATTTAACTCAAGTAATAGAAATACCACTTGTAGGAACTGTTGCAAAAGTCAAAAAAGACGATAACGCAAGTCATGCACTTGGAAATTTATATACGAACTTGGAATTGATTAGAGACAAAAATGAAGGAACTACAGAAGCTAAAACCATCCTTATTTCGTCGATGGCAAAAAATGAAGGGAAAACTTTTACGACGAGTAATTTGGCAAAATTGTATGCTTCTATGAGCAAAAGAGTTTTGGTGATCGATATGGATTTAGTGAGTGCTGATTTGCATGAAAATTTTAATGTGACCAATGACCGAGGGTTGGCTGAAGTATTACAAAAAAATATTTCCCTACATCAAGCCATCGTAAAAACGAATACGATAAACTTAGATATTATTCCATCTGGTAATTTGCAAGACATCTATTCAGGAATATTATTCGCTCCTCAAACGACTTCTTTTATCTCCTCATTAAAGATGGATTACGATATTATTTTGATAGATGCACCTGCAATAGGATTGGTCGAAGATGTTACGTTGATGATGCAACAGGTGGATTATAACTTAATGATTTTCCGATCAAGAAAAACCAAAATCAAAACTGCTAAAGCTGCTCAAAGAAGAATAGAGGAATACGAAATCCCTAATGTTTATGGAGTTTTTAATGGGGGAAAAAGAAATCAACAGCATAGGTATTATAATTCCATTTCGATTAAGAGGAGAGTTATGGATACGGTAGCTTCGATCTTTTAAAATGATATTGAATCCACCCCCAACCCCCGCCAGCGGGGGAGAACATTCTGCAATTTTGCAAAATTTTTTCTTCCAAGCACAATCTTTTCCCCCGCTGGCGGGGGCTAGGGGGTGGATTCAACAAGAACTAGATATATTAACTCAAAAAAATAACAACATAATTACAAATGAATTTATTATCAAAAATATCCAACCATCCTCATTTCCAAAAAGGCTTAGTCTTTTTCGACCAGGCTATGGTAAGTGGAAGTAATTTCCTCTTAGGGATCTTATTGGTACGATGGATCGGATTAGATGATTATGGATTATTTGCGATGTTGTGGATGGGCGTTTTATTCGCTCTAGGAATTAATCAAGCATTTGTAACTAAACCACTTTTATCCATCGCACCTAAAATGGAAGCAACAGAGCAGAAAGAATATTTAGAAGGTTTGCACATGATTCAATTTTTAGTAAGTGTATTGTTTTTTATTTTAGGAATAACAATATATGTTTTATCAGATTTCTTTTTTGACAATCAAGTTTCAATGTTATTACCTGCAATAAGTGGAATCGTTTTTTGTCAAGGATTACATGATTTTTATAGAAAAATAAATTTTGTAAAAAACAATATTCCAAAAGCAGTATTGCTTGATGCTGTACTTTATTTAGGACAATTGATAGGAGTAGTTGTATTGATTTTTATAGAAAAAATAAACCTTGAAACGCTTTTATATTTAATGTTAGGCGCAAATGTTTTAAGCATAATCATCGGACTACAAGGACAAAAAATATCAATCAAGAATTATAAAAATATTTTAGTTAGACATTTTCACTTTTCCAAATGGTTGTTGGGCACTTCAATTTTACAATGGCTATCAGGGAACTATTTTATTATTGTTGGCGCAAGTATTTTAGGAACCACAGCGGTGGGCGCTATTCGTATGGTACAAAATATTATGGGCTTATGCCACGTACTTTTTTTGGCCATGGAGAATGTCGTTCCTATTGAAGCTGCTCGACAATTCCATGCGGAAGGTGAGAATGCACTAACTAAATATTTAACTCAAACGACCCTCCAATTAGGGCTTGGTTTTTGTCTTATTTTATTGACAATCACACTATTCTCTGCTGAGATTTTAAATGCTCTATACGGTGTGGAAGCCGTTCAATATTCCTACATCATTTATGCATATGCATTGTCGTATGTGTTAGTTTTCTTAGGTCATCCGTTTCGATTCTTTTTGAGAACTATCGAAAAAACACATCCAATTTTTATTGCATACGTGATAGGCGCAATATTTAGCGTAAGCTGTGCGCATTTACTTTTAAATTATTTTGAGATGTACGGATTGTTATTTGGACTTTTTGCAACTCAATTTTTGACACTAGTAACGTATTGTTTTTTTGTAAAAAATGTAAAGACTATATCACCATTAAAAAATTAAAAGGATAGGATTGGCTAAAGCCAATTTATTTTTCAACGCAGAGGCACAGAGACGCAGAGAAATTATTAGGGAAACAAGTTTTAAAAAATAAAAAAACTCTGCGTCTCCGCACCTCTGCGTTGAAAAATTCAAAATTCATCATTCAAAATCATAACATGAAAATTATCCATCTCGTACTCGGCAAAGCAAACCCTGAAAGAATGAACGGCGTGAATAAAGTTGCGTACCAGTTAGCAACCACTCAAACTGAATTAGGATTTGATGTAAGTTTGTGGGGCATTGCCAATACTTTAGATAAAAATTACCCAGATCGAAATTTTAAAACGCAACTTTTTTATCAAATAAAAAATAAACTCACGTTAGATCAAGATTTGATAAAAGCCATCCAATCCATTTCAACGGATACGGTGGTGCATATGCATGGAGCATTTATTCCTGAGTTTTATCACATCTCTCGATTACTTAAAAAACAAAATATTTCCTACATCTATACACCACATGGTTCATTGACTGAGATGGCAATGACTAAAAATAAAATGGTCAAGAAAATTTATTTTCAATTTTTTGAATCTAAATTAATTCAAGATGCGAAGCGGATTCAATTATTAGGAATCAATGAATTTTCATTCCTCGATACTTTGACTACGAAGGCGAATAAATGTTTGATTGCAAATGGTCAAGATTTAAAAATCATCCCAATGTATCCCGACCAACTTACTCCAAAAGAAAATCCTGTATTTGGATTTTGTGGAAGATTGGCAAAATTTCATAAAGGATTAGATTTGATGCTGCAAGGTTTCCAACAATACATTTACAATGGCGGAAAAGGAACCTTAGCGTTAATTGGAGATGGAAGCGACCGAACAGAATTAGAACAATTAGCCGATGATTTGGGCATTGCAGATAAGGTAATATTTCATGGAAAAAAATTCGGAAAAGAAAAATTTGACCTATTGGCTAAGATGGATGTTTTTCTACACACTTCTCGAATGGAAGGTTTTCCAACTGCAGTTTTAGAGGCAGCAGCTATGAAGAAACCAACAATAACCAGCGAAGCAACGAATATCAATGATTTTGTAAAACAATACAATTGCGGATTTATTTTAGAAAAAAATACACCTACGGAAATTGCAGGAGTAATGACAACTGCGGATCAATTTTTTCAAAAAAATAAATTAGGAGAAATGGGCGAAGCCGCAAGAAGGATGGTAGAAGAAGAATTTGATTGGAAAAAGATCGCCAATGAATTAATCAAAGTTTATGCAGCATGAGCAAGCCTGAAAATCAAAAGACATACCAATGGCTACTCATTTTATTAATTATAATAATGGGTTTGCGCATCAGTAGCTACTTGACACTTTTTCCTAGTTCAATCGGATTAACTCGAGTAGTAAAAGTTGGTGTACGATTTCTTTTGACGGGCTTTTGTTTAGTTATGTTGACAAATATGCGAAGGCGGATGAAAGGTTTTTCATTTGTTTACGAGAATCATTTTAGTGGACTTTTTTACCTTGCCTATGCTTTACTCGGAGTTGCTTCTATTCTATGGTCAACCGATGTTCATTTTACAATTTTGCAATTAATGATGCTTATTGAAAGCATGCTTTTTGCTTGGCTGTTTTATCATCTCATAGTGATAGGAGAATACCTTACAGAAGGCCGAGCCACTTTTGCTAAACTTCTCGCCGTAAGTATTTCTATTATTTCTCTTGCTTTTTTGATAGGATTATATTTTGATCCATCTACTTTTTATCGAGACACGCATGGAGGTGCAGTTTCTAGACTTGGTGGATTTATTATCAATCCAAATGAGTTAGGAATGTTATCGGTTATCGGAGCTGCGATGACTTATGTTCGAATGCGAGAGGGAGGAGGATTGGGTTGGAATATTATTTTTTGGATAGTATGTGTAGCAGTATTGTTATTGACACAATCTCGATCTTCACTTGGAGCATTTTTATTAGTTACAGGGATGTTTATTTTAATGTCCAAAAGTGCCTGGCTAAAAATTGGTTCAATTAGTGTTGCAGTTGTAGTATTGCCTATTTTGATTCAAACGATTGTCATAAAAGATGGAGATGTGGGAGAGGTAATGAGTATGACAGGACGTTTACCTTTTTGGTCTGATTTAATCGCTTATGGATTTCCTGATCGACCAATTTTAGGGTTTGGATTTATGAGTATAAGTGATTCTCCTTTTTCAAATAAATTCGATAGTATTCATGCCTATGCAGCATCCATGACTCATAATACATTTGTGCAAGTGTTGATAAATCTAGGATTGGTAGGTGCATTTATTTGTATCGTTCAAATGACCTTGACTTTTATGGCTATTGGCAAAAGTAAAAATGTAAAACTCAAACTTGCAGCTATTGCAATGTTGATTCCTTTGTTAATTAATTCAGCAACAGAGTTTGGAATTTTTGGAGAAGCTAACTTTGGAATCTACTTTTATCATCTTGTGATTTTGATGTTTATTATAAGTGGCAAAAAAGTAAAAATTAAAAAGAAGCCTAAATTATTTCGTATTCACGAGGTCACAGCCTGACTTTTTAAGTCAGACCGTGACCTCGTGAATGTCAAACTGGAAAATTTTAAGTTATGAAAAATAAAATATACGCAAGCGATTTGTCCATCATCAATGCTTTGTTTTTTCCAGAAAACAAGGCTTTTGTCATTTACGACCCACATGGACAAATTAGAGAAACCGAATTAGAAAAACATAAAATTTTCAACAAGCCAACTGCCTTAGAAGATTTTTGTAAAAGCACTTCTTCTGATTTTGTTTTAGTAAATATTTCGAATCAAAAACCTATTGATTATTTCAACTATTCAAAAATAATAGGATGCATTGATTTTTGTAAAAGCAATGTTAAAAATGCAACTCCGTATTTTTTTATAAATAATCCAGATCAAAGTATGCGTTGGATTTTTCCTAAAAAAAGTACAAGCGCGTGCTTCTTAAATTTATACAACGGCTCAGGATTGAAATCTTTTGCATTTAAAGAAGTTGTGAAAAAACTAAGTAGAGTAGGGTGGTTACATCCCATTGCATCAGGTGAGTTTTCTGTTTTTTCCAAAAATAAAAAAACGATAGAACCTAACTTTGGAGAAATAAAATATGATGACTTTGCCATTTTTACAGGAACAGTAGGAGCCGATCGAAAAGCCGTAATCGCTTTGTCGTCAAAAAATAAATGTACACATTTTGTAAAAGTTCCTTTGACAGAGACCGCACGAAAATTAACTGAAACGGAATTTAGTCAGTTGTCGAAATTGTCATCTATTTCATTTCAAAATTTGGAAATTCCTACAACTCATAAAACGCCAAAGGGGATTGTGGTCAGCAATGTACAACCAGCTAAGGTTGAAAAAAATACATTGTTTCAATCTCTTCATCTTCAAAGTTTAGAAGAACTTTATCATCATTCTGCGGAGATAAATAACATAACTTCTATTTCTTCTTGGAAAACAATCAGAGAAGGAATTGATTTTTTAAGAAAGGTAGAATCTACTGAGAATGGTTTGTCTGTTGAAGTGATACAAAAACTTCGACTTTTATGCGAAGAGATTTTTTATAACATTAAAGATACGGATCAAATAAATACAGCAATTGGGCATGGAGATTTTACACCATGGAATATGTATTTAAGTGATTCGAAATTACATTTATATGATTGGGAAATGAGTGAGATGGATACGCCAATACTTTTTGATGTCTTTCATTTCTTTTTTCAAAAAGGAATTTTAATCGACCGAAAATCTGCTACAGCAATTTTTAAAGAAATTCAAGAGGCCATGGAATCGCCTTTGGGTCAACAAATTATTACCTCTTTTTCATTGGATTGGGAAAAGCATTATCAATTGTACCTTTTGTATATCGTATGTAAATATTTACCTAAATATTCAACACAAGTTAGGTTGCATGAACAGGTACATTGGTTAACTTCATGTTGGCTGGATGCATTAAAAGATACTTTTAAATTAGCTGAACGTAATTAAGAATGAAAAATTAATTACTGACGATACGTATAAAATATATTGAGAATTGAACGCTGAGTCGCGGAGACTCAGAGTTAGTCGAATACCTCATAGAGACGCAGAGTATTTTTCTTTGAAAAATAGAAGCAGAGTCCGCAAAGTTTTTTTATCAAGAATACTTTAAATCTCTGCATCTCAGCTTATTTTTATTTTAATAAAAATACTTTGCGTCTCTATGAGGTATTCGACTAACTCTGTGTCTCCGCGACTCAGCGTTCAATTTTCAATATACTTTATACGTATCGTCAGTTAATTATTCCTATTCACTTCTCGCCATGTTCCATTTCCATTTGAAATTATTGTCAGAGAACCATTCGCAACGGAGGTAAATCCACTTTTGAGATTAATGTATCCGCTATTCGTAACACCCACTCCAGCATGATTAAATAACAATGTAATTACACTTCCCTTTGGCAGTCGATCAGCCGTAAGGTGATTAATCCTTTGGATATTAGTAGTGTTTTTAATTTCAAAATAATTAGCCGATTTAGGTAGTTTTAAAAACCCATCACTAGGAGTATCACTTTCTCCAAAGGCATGAGTCAACAATCCATTTAGTTGTCCACCTGATTCAAAAAGAGGAGCTTCATCCAAAATCGGCAACTGATTTCCAAAACTTAAAGTAGGTGTAGAGACATAAACATCAACTGCCTTATTTGTTGTGTTGATTATTTTTAAAGTAAACCTAGCAGGAGTCGATCTATTCACTTCTGCATTCATTCCTACACATTCCCATTCGTTACTTCCAGAGTAAGGCGAAGAATTTGTCCATCCATCAGGAGCATTGGTGGAAGTGAAAACGATATCAGAGTTATTGGTTTTTATATGGAAACCAAAATTAACTTGATCGTATAAGGGTAAATCTTTTACAGCAGGTCGGGCCAATGCGCTTGGTTCAAAAGTAGCCTCTCCAGATGCAGGGACGGTAATTTTAACTACATTATGAGTAGGTGAAAGTTCAGGCGGAAGTACAGTAGTGGTCACACCATTTCCTGTAACATCCCAATCCGTAATTGTACTGTTATTGGCTGAGAAAAAAGTCGCATTTTTAAACTTATTAAAGTGCGAATTTTTATAGTGAATCGCTTTTCCACTTTTCATATTGATATAGTTATTTCCTTTGTCAAGAGTTAATCCTCCTGCATAAACTCCCGTCAATGTTGAGTTTTTAGTCTTTTTACTAAATTTTATTAACGGAGTTTTGGGATCTTGATCGACTCCTTCTATCCGCATTTCTGAGGCGAAAATTTCTCCAGTCTTAACCACAAGGTGACCATGAGTTGAAGATAAAGGTTCAATGACAACACCATTTAAAATATTATTATTTCCACCGTCAATGACCATCCCATATTGGAATCCTCCACCTGATATTTGACAATGGTGCCAAGTGTTAGAGTTGACAAAACTATTATTAGTATGATCTAAGTGGATACCAATTTTACCATGCCGAATACGTAAATTATAAAAAGCAGCGTAAGCAATTCCTCCTGAATTTTTGGCAAATAATTTTAATCCAGTTCCATTTGTGAAACCACTTACCAGTACTTCAAAAATATAAACACTTTCCAAAAGACGGTTATGAGCTTCTAAAATAATTCCCCCTTTTGCTTTTCCATCGCTTTTATCTCTGATAACTAGATCCTTTAATCGAGAACTATGACCATTTATTTTGATAGCATAATCATCACCATCATACCATAGGAGAGAACCATTATAAGGTGTTTGTAATGGAGTGCTTCCTGTCCCTTCACCTATCAAAGAAACTCCATCACTTACAACGATAGTCCTTGTTAATCTATAAATACCTTGAGGGACGAGAACTTTGCAACCGAGAATTTTTGCACTATCCAAAGCATTTTCAAAAGCATCTGTATCATCAATAGTACCATTTCCAATTGCCCCAAAATCTTTTACATTTAGACCAAAACCTCCTTCAATACTTTTTGCTTTTTCTGCATAAAGTGCTTTGGGGACTGTATGCATTTCGGAGAGACTACTTAATTGATAATTAGCTCCTCCAGTAACATCTACTTCTACTTTGATAAAACTTTTTTGGCTCCAGTCAAGTGAACTAAAATTACCTTGGATTGGAATTCCATCTCCAATATTAAGATTGAATACGCCATAATTGTTACTTAAGGTTTGATGTGTTTCAATATATGTAGGAGGTAAATTTTCATCGATTTGAATAATACTTACCTGTACTCCGATAAGTTGGTTGGCAATCGTAGTGCCGCTACTATCACGAGCAACTGCTTGGTATCGAAAAGAATCCTGTGCGGATAAAATAAGATTTGAAAAAATAAATACAGTTGGGAAAAGGAAATTTAAAACTGTTTTTTTGATGTGTATCACCAGTAATTTTTTTTTAATAAATCTATGCTAATAGTTGTTTCAATATTAGATGAAGACTTATGATTAATAAAAAAAGTTAGCTAGAATGTTTTACCATTCTTGTAGACGGTGATTTTTTTTGACAGCTTGATTAATATAAATAGAATTGGTTTTGTTTTCTTGTTTTAGGGAGGTTAGATTTTAGTGAATTTTTTGGTAGTTACTTTTTGTGAATCATCTATTAATTGTAACACATAATTTCCTGAATTTAATTTTTCAATTTGTTGGATTCCAATTTGATTAGAGTTTTTTAATGAAATTTTTTGTTGAAAAATTTTCTTTCCTGATAAATCAAAAACCGAAACAGTATACTCTTGTACATCTTCTTGATTTGATTTAAGCCAAATTTGATTTGTTGTAGGATTTGGAAATAATGTAATTACAACCTCCTGTGAAATGGAGTTAGTTTTTTGGATCTCTAAATTTGATTTGGTCTCTTCTTTTTCTTCGGTCTCATTTTCAATTACAGCATCTGTTGCATCTGTTGAAATTGACTTAGCGAGTACACCTTGTTGAAAACCTCCTGTAACATGATATTCGCTTTGGATAGTTTCGCTAAAAACTTCTCCAACAGTCCATGTCAAAGAAATACCAGTTTCACTTTTTGAAAGATCGCCAGCTGTAGATAAAGTACTTCTTGAAATTTGTTGCCCAAAGAAAATGGTTGAGGAAAGCATTAGACCTAAAAAAAATAAGGATGTCTTCATGATAAATAGTTTGATAAGTTAGTTAGTAGTTAATTATTTAGTAATTCAAATGTAAGAATCTACTAATCGCAAAATGCAGATGGTATTTGAATTGCGTGACACATATTTAATAAATATTTAAAAATATCAGTATGTGTTTTTTAGCTCACTTGATATGTGAAATAAGAAATGAATAAATGTTACTGCCTAACAAGATTGAATACTTGAATTAATTTATTCTAAAAATGAGAATAGGTTCTAAAAACGAGAATGAATTTTATTTTTAGTTATCTATAAGTAATTGAATATCAGTATTTTAAAATGTTATTGTTATGCGGTACAAAGTTGGTTTATTGATAAGTAAATATTAATAACCATGTCTAAACAAAGAAAATTATTTATCCAAAAGTTATTTCAACATTTAAATGGTACAGACTATTTGTTGTTGAAATTTATAGAAAATGACTTATCAGAAATCTCAGAAATTTCTGATTTAGATATTCTTTTTAAGGAAAAAAAACAAAATAAAATTGAAGATTTTGCAAAATGTGAAAGTAGTGTTGTAAAAATAGCTAGTCATCAACAGAGCTTTATGAAACAGTTGTTTTTGCATTTTGCAGATGGTGGTTTTTTACAAGTAGACTGTCTCTATCAATTAATTCGAAAGGATTTAGTTTACCTATCAAAGGATGATTTATTTGCTCAAAGTAAAACTAGAAATGGAATTAACACGTACTCGTATTTTTGTCTTTTTGAGCATTTAGTATTATTTCATCAACTCAATTTTTCAGGAGTTCCTGAGAAATACATAAAATATTTCGAAAGTTTGCCTCAAATTAATGTGAGGCAAATTTTTGAAAATTTTAATAAAAAATATCAAACTACAATTTTAAATTTATCAGAAGTTGCTGCTTTTCAAAATGAAATTCGAAAGCAGACGCTAAATAAAATAAACCAACTCCCAGAGAATAATTTCCTACCCAAACAAATAAATAAATTAAAATACATTTTAGACAGCGTTTTTAATATTAAGCGGCGCAGAGGTTTTCTTGTTTCTTTCAGCGGTGTAGACGGCGCAGGAAAGAGTACTATCTTGGAGGCTACGCGCCGTTTGCTGTCCGAAAAGTATAGAAAAAAAACAGTAGTGATTCGTCACCGACCTTCGATCATTCCTATTCTTAGTAGTTATGTTTATGGTAAAGCTCAAGCTGAAAAAAGAGCTGCTACTCGACTGCCTCGACAAGGAAATAACTCCAGCAAATTCAAATCATTTTTACGGTTCGCATATTATTATATGGATTACATATTTGGTAGGAGCTATATTTTCTTTAAGTACCAAATCCGTAATTATATTGTTTTGTATGATCGGTATTACTTTGATTTTATCGTAGATGGTAAAAGAACGAATATAGAAATGGATGAAGACGTACCAAAATGGTTGTACCGATTTGTACAAAAACCCAAACTGAATTTCTTTTTATATGCTCCTGTGGATGTCATTTTACAACGTAAAAAAGAATTGGAACCAGAAGCAATTCGAAGCCTCACGCAAGGTTACCAATCTGTATTTAATGAGTTTGGAAAAACGTACCCTCAAGAATATCATTCTATAAAAAATATTGAAAAAGAAGAAACCCTAAATTTTATTTCACAAAAACTAATCAAAGCCTTTTAATCATGTTTAAATCATTAATTACCAATATAATACGTCAAAAGAATCCTAATTTTAAGTTGGATGAATCAGTTTCAATGAGTTTGATTTTAGAATTAGTGATACAAAAAATCACTCAGAAAACGAGAAGTGTAAAACTATTGTTACACGGAAAGTCAGCACAACAAATGTTTTTAGGTAAAGGGGTTCAGTTTTTTAATTTATCCAATATCAAATTCGGAAAATGGATTCAATTAGAAGATTATGTTTATGTAAGTGGATTGAGTAAGCAGCCGGTAGAGTTTGGAAACAATGTTAGAATTGGAGCATTTAGTAGAGTGGTGGCATCGACTTCATTTAACAATATCGGAGAATATATTCGCATCGGGAACAATGTAGGAATTGGAGAATATGCATACCTCGGCGGAGGTGGTGGATTAGAAATTGGAGATGATTGCATCATTGGACAGTACTTTAGTTGTCATCCTGAAAATCATGAATTTGAAGATCCTAATCAATTGATTAGATTACAAGGTGTCACTCGAAAAGGAATTACGATTGGAAAAAATTGTTGGATTGGTTCGAAGGTAACGATACTTGATGGCGTGACGATTGGGGAAAATTGTGTAGTTGCGGCAGGTGCAGTTGTAACTAAAAGTATGCCTGCCAATAGTGTTATTGGCGGAGTTCCTGCACGTATTTTGACTAAACCTAAAAAGAAGGACAACAGTTTAATGAAGAGATTCGAAATTTACTTGAACTGAGCAATTACAATTACACAACTATTTGACCCATGAAAAATAAATTACCAAAAATATTAATTACAGCCTATGCCGTTAATCCTTACAAAGGTTCGGAAGATGGAACAGGCTGGAATATGATTGCCCAAATTGCAAAACATAACAATACAATTGCAATTACTCGAAAAAATAATCAACCAGCGATTGAAAAATATATTGCAGAAAATAACTTACCTCAAGCTGACCAATTGAATTTTGAATATTTTGATTTGCCTTACTGGATGCGATTCTGGAAAAAGGGCGGGAGAGGTGCATTATTGTACTATTACCTTTGGCAAATTGGCATTGTGTTTTTTATCCTTCGGAAAAAAATAAAATTCGATTTAATTCATCAACTTAATTTTCATAACGATTGGACACCTTCTTTTTTATGGATGTTGGGAAAACCATTAGTGTGGGGACCCATCGGGCATCATCCTAGTATTCCAAAAAAATATTTGATTCAAAGTGCAGGTAAAGCTGCCTACTATTTAGATCAATTAAAGTGGTGGACAAAAAAAGGCTTTTGGACTTTTGATCCTTTTTTGAAAATAACAAAATGGCGTGCTAAAAAAATTATAACCATTAATAGTAGCGTACAAAAAGTTTTAAATTTTTCTAACGAAAAAGAAGTTCGACTTCCTGCCGTAGCTTCGCAAAATATTCAAATGACTAACAAAAAAAATGTAGACGATAAATTTAATGTTTTATCCATTGGGCGATTTGTTCCATTAAAAGGATTTGACATGACGATTCAATCATTTGCACACTTCTATCATCAACAAACTGAGGAAGGTCAAAGTAGACTTCAATTGACTTTGATAGGGAAGGGCCCAGAGAAAAATAAGTTGCAACGATTAGCAGAAAAGAATGGAGTTGCTCATGCGGTAAAATTTATTGATTGGATGACTCGAACAGAATTAGATGAGTATTTTCAATCATCAGCTGTTTTTCTTTTTCCTTCACACGAAGGCGCGGGGATGGTTGTTCCTGAAGCATTATCATTCGGATTGCCCGTCTTGTGTTACGATAATATTGGCCCAGGGGAATTTGTCAATTCAAAATGTGGCATGAGAGTAGCTTATTCTACTCCAGAGGAAAGTGTAGTTCGTTTTTCTAATAATCTAAATATTCTTTTTTCGGAAGCGGAAGTTTTAGAAAATTTATCAATAGGAGCGAAGCAACATTTTAAGAATGAATTTACATGGGCAAAAAAGGGGGAGGTAATTAGCCAATCTTATTTGGATGTATTGTTTCCCAATGAAAATCGGAAAGTTGAAAATACAACAAATATGAAGGTCTGTTTGGGTTAAAAATAAAGCTAAGATTAATCTACTATTTGCTAAAAAAAACAATTATGAAAAAAATAATCTGTGCACATTTATATAATGATTTTAGTGGAAGTCCTTTGGTGCTTTCGACAGTCATAAAAGGTTTCAAAAATGAAGGTTTGAATGTGGAGATAATTACCTCTACGGAGTCTCAAGGATTTTTGAGTGAGTTAGATGTTGAGTATCAAAATAATGGATATAAATTTTGGGAAAATAAATATTTAAGATTAATCATGTTTTTGATATGTCAAGTGAAAATGTTTTACCAAACTTTTCGATACCGTAATGAAGATGTAGTGATTTATGTAAATACATTGTTACCTTTTGGAGTAGCGATAGCTGGGAAGTTGATGGGCAAAAAAGTAGTTTACCATATGCACGAAACCTCTTTAAATCCATTAATTTTAAAAAACTTTTTAAAATGGATCGCCTCTAAAACAGCAAGTGAAGCAATTTATGTTTCAGAATTTTTAAGTAAAAAAGAAGGCCTGAATAATGTTTCTTCTAATGTGATTTACAATACTTTGTCAGATGATTTTATCAAAACAGCAAAGGCTTTTAAAAAATTAAAATCCACAAAAAATGATTTTGTAATATTAATGTTATGCTCATTGAAAAGTTACAAAGGGGTAAATGAATATGTCGCATTGGCGAAAACATTATCTGATTTTACTTTTGACCTAGTGTTGAATGCTACGGAAAGTGAAATTGAAGTTTTCTTTTCAGGTAAAGAATTACCTCAAAATTTAAATTTATATCCTAAGCAAAGTAACGTTCATCGTTTTTTTCAAAAAGCAGATTTAGTATTGAATCTTTCTCACCCTGAGCAATGGGTGGAAACTTTTGGAATGACATTGTTAGAAGGTATGCAATATGGATTACCAACTATTGCACCACCAGTCGGAGGCCCTACAGAAATCGTTTTTCCAAAAGTGAATGGTTACCTCATAGATCAAAGACATCAGGATGAACTTGCTCAACAAATTAAAAAAATTGCTACTGACAAAAAACTATATCACAATCTTTCCAGAAATGCAAAAGAGATTGTTCAACAATTTACAATGGAGAAAATGGGAGGCAAACTTTTGGAAGTTGTGAACTAAGGAATGGTCAAACAATAACTTATAACACTTTGACTTCTTCTTTTAACCTAACTCTTTGTTATGAAAACAGTTACATATCTAGATATGCGCCTGTTTTCATGCCTCGATTTAGATTAAAATTATCGCCAAACTGTTATAAGTTATTATTTGACTATTCCTAAAGATATTAAATTTTTAAGGCGTGTGTTAGTTATCTGGCCCGCAGCATTTTTTTGCTGTGGGTTCTTTTTTTTGAAATAGGTGTTCATTTCTTATCTTGTAAAATAAATCAAAACTATTCAACATGCTATCGAGAAATTCACTACCTATTTTAGTTCTATTTTTATTCTTTCAATTTTCACTTCTTGCTCAAAATTCTCTTGCAGAAAAATTAGGTTATCAACCTGATGATAAATTGCTCATTATCCATGCAGATGATGTGGGCGTATCGCATTCTGAAAATATTGCTACTTTTTTAGCAATGAAAATTGGTGTAGTTAATTCAGGAAGCATCATGATGCCTTGCCCTTGGGTCGCAGAGGTTGCGGAGTATGCTAAGGAAAATCCTGATGCTGATTTTGGATTGCATTTGACCTTGACTAATGAATGGAAATATATGCGTTGGGGACCAGTTGCGCCTTTGGGGCAAGTTCCAAGTTTGGTCGATAGTCTTGGTTTTTTGTATAGTGATTGTTTGACGTTTGGACAAAATGCAAAAGTAGAGGAAGCAGAAATTGAACTTCGTGCACAGATTGAGAAATCATATAAAATGGGAATCAAACCTACACATCTTGATACGCATATGGGATGCCTGGTGTACAGCTCACCAGAGATGTTTGAAGTGTATTTAAAATTAGGAAGGGAATATAAAATCCCTGTGATGGTCGGACGATTTTTTATACAAGCCGCTCCGCAAAGTTTTAAAGATAAAATTCGACCAGAGGATATTATTATTGAAAAAACATTAACGGCAAATACGACAGACTATGATTCGGGATTGGCTGATTATTATCGAAACGTTTTAAAAAATCATTCAGGTGGTGTGCAAATTTTATTAATCCATACTGCATTTGATAATGCTGAAATGCAAGCTTTAACAATCGATCATCCTTATTGGGGAGCAGAGTGGCGGCAACAGGATTTTGATTTTTTTACGAGTAAAGAATGTCAGGATATTTTAAGAGAGGAGAAAATAAAGTTGGTGACTTGGAGGGAAATTCAAAATGTGATATTTAAGTAATATTGTTAGATTTTATTTGCAACAATTCAACATTTTTTAAAGACTAGCTCAAGTTCTCATAAGTCAAACTTTGAGCTCGTGACAATATTTCTAGATTATTTGAAAGGAGTTGCTAAAATTTGGCAGTCTGTTCTCCCTCGCTGGCGGGGGCTGGAATTCATCGTTCTATTTTTTTTATAAAAAATAACCCTTTATTCATTTTCAATTATTTCTAATTCATCCGCTTCAGCCGAAACCAATTGCTCCACAGGAACAAGTCCTAAAATTTCTTCTGCGAATTTAAAAGTTTCTGCTTCAACAGTTTTATAATCTTCGTTCCAAAGTGGGGAAGGCAAAACATGATTGGTAGCATTCGAAAATGCAATCTTTCTTTTTTTATCTTCAGGGGTACCGAGTTGATCGTACATTTCTAACATTCTTTTTACAGAAACGACATTGTCTTGAACTTCCTCATTTTTATACCAATAACCTAAAAATTGTGGAGTAGTAACTTTACTAAAAGTTTCTTCAGTCATGATAACGTCTAACATGTTTTTCATTTCGATAACTGCTTCCAAGCGATATTTATTAGTAACAAAATGCCCAGTACCTTCATTCGGTTCCCAAGAGTGATAATTGCTTCCATTCACTTGCCGTCCCAATTGAAGCCCCCAAGGGTAGGTGAGGAGCCAAGCCGTTTCATTTGCAATATCAATGTTAGGAGAATAGTTGATAAGCCCTGCCAATTCCGTATCGCCTGATGCCAAATAAAGTGAAGCGGTACAACCTGTGGACGTTCCCATGACAATCACTTTTTCACCTAATTGTTGACCGATATAAATGGCTTGTTTTGCACTTTTCATAAATCCTTCTGGCGTCCAATTTAGCAATGCTTCTTCCTTATCAATGCCATGCTCGAAGAGTCGAGCTAAATATAAATTACAACCATATCGCTTTGCAAATTCAGTATGCATAGGAGCACCTTCTCCTTGACTTGCAGAAAATCCATGAAGGTAAACAAGAGAATAAGGTGTCTTTTCTTTTTGCTCAGGATTAGCCCAAATGATTCGTGCTTCATTATCACGTCGAATATTTGGAGTCGCTTTTTCTTTGCTGATGATTTCTTTTTCTAAGGACAAAAGATCCGTAGGGATATTTGTAATAATGGTATTCAATTGAGGCGTGTCAGGTGTTGGTCCCAAACTGTAACCAATGCCTAGAAATATTAAAAGTCCTCCAAATATTTTCAAGAATTTTTTCATGGTTTTATTTTTTTATTCCAGCTTCACATTCCTTAAAGGAATGTGAAGCTGGAACAAAAATATAAAATCAAATCAGTAGATTAGCTATGTGTGCATTTATTTTTTCAAAATTAAATTCATTACAAACTTGATTCATCTTCTCTTGAATTTTATCATTACAAAGATTTCCCAAGCTCCCTTCATGGGTATGATTGATGTTTTTATCAAAAGAAAAATTATCATTTTCGATTTGCATACCAATCGTTTTATAAGCATCTCGAAATGGAATGCCTTGCAATACAAGTCGATTCACTTCTTCTACGCTATATAAATATTGATATTTTTTATCCTCCAAAATATCTGTTCTAACTTGAATGTTTTCCAAAGCTAATGTTGCAATCTTCAAGCAATCTTTAAGGTTTTCGATAGCTGGGAAAACAGCTTCTTTTAATAGTTGAAAATCACGATGGTAGCCTGAAATTAAATTTTGGGTGATGGACATAATTTGTTGAGGAAGGGTTTGGATGTGATTACATTTTGCTCTGATGAGTTCGAAGACATCTGGATTTTTTTTATGAGGCATAATGCTCGAACCTGTTGTAAATTCTTTTGGTGATTTTATAAAGTCAAAATTTTGATTGGAAAAAGTACAAATGTCTGTTGCCAGTTTCCCTAAGGTATTTGCAATTGAAGCCATGGCAAAACTTATCATTAATTCTGTTTTACCTCTTCCCATTTGAGCGTGTACTACATTGTAATTGAGATTGTCAAAACCCAAGAGTTCAGTTGTCATCGTTCTATTTAAAGGAAATGAGCTTCCATAACCTGCAGCAGAACCTAGTGGGTTTTGATTGTTGATTTTATGTGCAGCTAATAACATTTGCATATCATCTGTCAATGATTCTGCAAATGCCCCAAACCATAATCCGAATGAAGAAACCATTGCCACTTGTGTATGGGTGTACCCTGGCATCAAGACATCTTTATATTGATTACTCGCCTTTTGTAATTTTTCAAACAATACTTTTACAAATTGATTGGTTTCATGGATTTCTGCTCGAAAAAATAATCGAAGGTCAACTAAAACTTGATCGTTTCGGGAACGTCCGCTGTGGATTTTTTTACCAACATCGCCTAATTTTTTTGTTAATAAAAACTCAATTTGAGAATGAACGTCTTCCATTCCTTCTTCTATTTCAAAGTTGTTGTTGAGAATTTTTTGATAGATGTTTTTTAATTCATTTTGTAAAATTTCTAATTCCTCTTTTTTTAGTAAACCAATCGACTCTAGCATTTTGATATGTGCTAGGGAACCTTGTACGTCATATTTTGCAAGGTGGAGGTCTAGTTCTCGATCTTTGCCTACGGTGAAATTTTCGATTGCTTTATTTATGGTGAAGTCTTTTTGCCAAAGTTTCATAATTGTTTTTTGTAGCTATGGGTTTTAACCCGTAGTGGTGAAACACGAATTAGTTTTTTTACTGCGGGTCAAAACCCAGCAGCGACTTTAACTGTGTCTAAATTATTTTGATTTTTAAATAAATTGCTCAATAACTCAATGTAAATTTCAATGCCTTCTTCAATTTCTTTTAGATAAATAAATTCATCAGCTGTATGCGAACGAGCTGATTTTCCACAGCCCATTTTTAAAGTAGGAAAAGAAAGCAATGCTTGGTCTGAAAGGGTAGGCGACCCAAAATATTTTAACCCCAACTCCAAACCACTTTGTACCAATGGATGTGTCAATTCAATCTTGGATGAATTCAATCGAAAGGAACGTGCTTTGATTTCTGAGTTTAATTTTTTTTGTAAAAAAATGAATACTTCTTGATTCGAATATTCTTCATTGGTTCTTACATCTACTACAAAATTACAAGTGTCAGGTACGACATTATGTTGTGTGCCTGCATTGATTTGGGTGACTGTCATTTTTGTTTTTCCCAATAAATCAGAAACCTTTTCAAATTCATAATTCCGAATCCATTCCAAATCTTGTAAGACTTTATAAATGGAATTGATGCCTTCGGCTCTAGCCGCATGGCCTGCTTTTCCTTTGGCAATTCCATCGATGACCATCAACCCTTTTTCAGCAATCGCCATTTGCATTTGAGTAGGCTCTCCCACGATTCCAAATTTGATTTCCCCAAGCTCATTGAGAATTGAGACGACACCGTTTTTACCAGAAATTTCTTCTTCCGCAGTTGCTGCAAATGTAATGTTATAAGGCAGGTTTTCTTTTTTATAAAAAAATAAAAACGTAGCCAATAAACTTACTAAAGAACCTCCCGCATCATTGCTTCCCAATCCAAATAAAATCCCATTTTCGATAAGCGGCTCATGTGGGTTTTTTGTCCAACCTGCAACAGGGCGTACGGTGTCATGATGAGAATTGAGCAAAATAGTTGGAAGTGAATGATTCCAAAATTCATTCTTCACCCAAACATTATTTCCTTTTCGAAAAGTAGGAATTGATTTTTTTTGGAAAAAAACTTCAATGCGATCTGCAGTTTGATTTTCTTCTTTTGAAAAAGAAGGAATCGCAATAAGCTGCTTTAGAAGTTCAATAGAATCTGATTTTAATTGTGCAATCATTTTATTTTTATTCTAAAGTTTAATTGATGTTCCAGCGTTTTGATGAATTGCATCAACCCCACAAATGTAAACTTGTTCGACCTCGCTATTTAAAGCCGAGAACGCATTATCCATTTTTGGAATCATACCATCTGAAATAATACCATCGGTTTTATATTTTTGATAATCTTGATAATCTATTTTAGAAATAATAGAATCATCATCTGCAGGGTTTTTTAAAACTCCATTTTTTTCAAAACAAAATTTTAAAGTGATATGATAAAAAGGGGCTAGTGCAGATGCCAGTTTGGATGCAATAGTATCGGCATTGGTATTTAAAAGTTGTCCGTTTTTATCATGTGTGATGGCGCAGAAAACTGGGGTGATGTGGTTGTTTAAAAGTTGTTGGATAATTGATGTTTGTACAAAATCAATATCACCAACATACCCGTAATCTAAATCTTTCACCACTCTTTTGTGAGATTGAATAGTGTTTAAATCGGCACCTGTTAACCCCAATGCATTACAAGGGATTGCTTGTAACATACTGACTATTTTTTTATTATAAAGTCCTGCGTAAACCATCGTTACGACTTCCAATGTTGCCGCATCAGTTACTCGACGACCATCGATCATGTTAGGTGTGATGCCTAATTTTTTGCTCCATGTGGAAGCTGCTTTTCCACCACCGTGGATAAGAATTTTACGTCCTTTGATTTTTGCAAATTTTTGTAGGATGTAATTTAGTTTTTGTTCATCCTCGACGAGTTTGCCACCGATTTTTAATATCGTAAGTAATGGTTTTTGATTTTTCATAATTGCGTTTTTTGCAGCTTTAAAGTAAGACGACTTTTCAAGTCGTCTTACTTTAAAGCTGTGTTATCGAATTAAATTAAATAGGACTGATTGTGCTGCAAATGTTCTGTTATGGGTTTGTTGAATGACTAATGAATTCGAACTATCTAAGACCTCATCTGCTACGACTACATTTCTCCTGACTGGTAAACAATGCATAAAATTCCCATCATTGGTCAACGCCATTTTCTCTGAAGTGATTTGCCAATTTTCTTTTTGAGGAAATGTTTTTCCATAGTCATTATAAGACGACCAATTTTTAGTGTAAACAAAATCAGCATTTGTAAGTGCTTTGTTTTGATCGTATTCAATGGTTGTGTTTTTTGAAAACTCAGGAGCCAATTCATATCCTCTTGGATGCGTGATGGTCAAATCTACATCTGCAAAATTCATCCATTCTAAAAAAGAATTAGCAACAGCTTGTGGCAATTCTTTTGGATGCGGAGCCCAAGTCAATACAACTTTCGGACGATTTTTTTTCTGATGTTCTTTTATTGTTATAAAATCAGATAATGATTGCAATGGATGCCTAATCGCAGATTCTAAACTTAAAATCGGAACACTCGAATATTGAATGAATTTTTGTAAAACGAAATCAGCGTAATCTTTTTCCTTATCTACCAATGTTGGAAAACTTCGAACGGCCAACACATCTACAAATTGACTCATGACTGCTGCGGCTTCTTTGATGTGCTCCGCTTTATCACCATTCATAATTACTTCATTATCAAATTCCAGTTGCCATCCATCTTTTACATTTAGAGAAATGACGGACATTCCTAAATTTTGTGCAGCCTTTTGAGTGCTCATTCGAGTACGTAGACTTGGGTTAAAAAATACCATCCCTAAAGTTTTTCCTTTTCCAAAATCAGAATGGGAGCGTGGAGATTTTTTAAAATCTAGAGCTTGCTGAACAAGTTGTTCCACATTTGGAACATC
>CAKZSH010000177.1 GCA_937918905.1 uncultured Saprospiraceae bacterium | reverse complement strand
TGGGAGTTTTGACAACTTCCAAACAATACAATTACAAAAATTAAAAAAATATTATTTTTCATAAAAAACATTTTATTTATTTGGTTCTTTCACATCTGGCTCAATGCATAAATACAATCCTCTCGAATTTTCCACAACGCTCCAAATGAGTAATTTACATTTTTCTCCATTCTCCATTTATCCAAAAACTCACGATGCAAGTTAACTTTATATTTCCCAATCTGATTCGGTTGAATTTCTTTTTCCAATAATAAATAATCAAACGGCGAAGTTTCCGCCTCAATCTCTCTCGTGATATCAATTCTATTTTTTTCAAAAACTAAATAAGTATGTGCTTCAGGCATGTATTCCAAATTCGCTTTTTCCAAAACCTTCCCCACCCCAGGCGTATTTTTTTCATTCATCTGATAAATGCCTACAATCAATTTCAACTCCTTAAATCCATTTTCCAAAGCCAACGCTGCCAATGCTGCATGCTTCGTACTGCACACTCCACATTTTTCAGAAAAAACTAAAGTCAAATCTTCTTTAGAAGAATTTCTACGATAAGGTAATTTGAAAATATATTGAACTGCTTCTTGAAATTTTTTGATTCCTACGGCATGGCACATTTGAGAAAGTGGTGCTTCCGATTCGATTTGAAATTGAGGGATATTAAGATTCATTCAACATTATGGTATTTACAGCTTTAAAGTAAAACGACTTTCCAAGTCGTTTTACTTTAAAGCTGTGGAAAAATTTACATCAATTCTTATCATTCCATTACTCAAATGAAGGCAAAAAACTTTACTTTTGCAAAAAACATTAAACATACCATGACTTTAGAACAGCAATCCATCAAGGCCACCAATTTCGAATTTTTAAATCAATCGAAATTCTACCGTGGAAAAGTTAGAGATGTCTATACCATTCAAGATCATTTGGTGATGGTCGCTTCTGATCGGATTTCAGCATTCGATCATGTCTTACCAAGAGCGATTCCATTCAAAGGACAAGTACTCAATCAAATTGCTTTACATTTTTTAAATGCAACTAGCGACATCGTTCCGAACTGGGTACTCGCGTCTCCTGATCCCAATGTGGCGGTTGGTCATGCCTGCGAACCTTTCAAAGTTGAAATGGTAATTCGTGGATATTGTGTAGGTCATGCTTGGCGAACTTATCGCTCTGGCGAACGGGTACTTTGTGGTGTAACCATGCCCGAAGGGATGAATGAAAATGATCCTTTTCCAAAACCAATTATCACACCTGCAACCAAAGCAGAGGAAGGACATGATGAGGATATTTCGAGAGAAGAAATTATTCGTCAAGGCATCGTAAGTGAGGAAGATTATATTGTATTGGAAAAATATACCCACGCACTTTTTCAAAGAGGTACTAAAATGGCAGCCGAGCAAGGTTTGATTTTAGCGGATACAAAATATGAGTTTGGGAAAAAGGATGGAAAGATTTATTTGATTGATGAAATTCATACGCCTGATAGTTCTCGTTATTTTTATGCAGAAGGTTTTGAGGAAAGACAAGCAAAAGGCGAAAAACAAAAACATCTTTCAAAAGAGTTTGTACGAGAGTGGTTGATTGCCAATGGTTTCCAAGGATTGGAAGGTCAAGTGATGCCGACGATGCCTGATGAATTTGTGCAAAGTGTAACGGATCGCTACATTGAGTTATTTGAAAATATTACTGGAAATAAATTTGAACGTGCCAATACGAATAATATTCAGGAAAGGATTTTTGAAAATATTTCGACGTTTATGAAGAGTGGGATTTAAGGGCTATTGAAAGGGTCTATAGAAATCAATTGGAGAAAATATTGACCTTTTCAAAAACGTTTCCTATTTTAGAAATGATAATTTTGTTTTTAACATCAAAACTAAAAAATTATGAGTGCTGCCGAAATAAAAAATTTCCTCCATAAAATGGTTGTAGAAACTGAAGATGTTGACATCTTGGAAAAGGTAAAGAATTACTTTGACCTGCTCAATAGTAAAGATTCTGACTGGTGGGAGGATTTAACATCGCATCAAAAAAAAGAAATAGAAACAGCAATTCAGCAAATTGAAAATGGAGATTATTCAACTCATATTGAGGTTCGAGGAAGGATTAATGAAATGATAAAAAACAAAAAATAATGTTCCACATTCATTGGTCAGAAATATCAGAAAAGACCTATGCTGAAATACTCGAACCACTCTCTCAAGATGCCGCATTTGAACTCGATGAAAAGGTTGAAGCACTTCTTGATAGATTAAAACTGTATCGCTTTTTTTGCCCTCCTTCTAAAATTCATCCTCAACTTCGAAATTGTATTATTACTAAAAAAATTGGACTTGTTTATCAAGTCGATAAACAAGTCGTTAGCTTATTATATTTTTATCATAATCAAAGTTCGATGCAAAGATAGATTCCTCTGAACTCCATATATTATACTATAATTAAAATGGAAAAAGCCTCCAAAGAAAACAACTTCCACTACAATAAAAACCTCCAAAAATTCGCCAACGAAAACCGTAAACGAATGACAAAAGGAGAAGCCTGCCTCTGGAAATATGTGCTAAGAAATAGAAAAATGAAAGGCTATCAATTCCGCAGACAACGTCCTATTTTAAACTTCATAGCAGATTTTATATGTCTAGATTTATTGCTCATCATTGAGGTCGATGGAATTTCTCATGACTTTGGCGATCCTGAATTAGATAAGGAGCGAGATAAAAAATTATTGGAGGTTGGATTTACGACTTTAAGATTTTCGGATTGGATGGTGTTGAATAAAATTGGCGATGTACAGTTAATGATTGAGGAGTGGATTTTGAAGAATGCGATTTGTCCACCCCCAGCCCCCGCCAACGGGGGAGATAGTTTGGTGAGTCGAAAATATTTTGATCGGGTTTATTTTGACTTGATTTTGATTTAAAATAAATCTTTCAAATTTCATATTTTGAAAATGAAATTCAAAATATGAATATTCAATTCTTACAGTAGAAAACACTTTTCAATTTTAAACAAAATAAATAAAGTCATAAAATGCTCATTCCTTCCATTATTTTAATCTCAATAAAAATTCAATTTCCAAAATCATAAACCATACTAATTTCAACGGAAAAGCCCTCTCCCCCGCTGGCGGGGGCTGGGGGGTGGATTAGACTTATTTTCTAAAAAAACTCACCCTTGATGCTGCTCCCGTAACAAATCATTTACAATTTTCACAGGATTAAAAGTCTCAATCGGCACCTCCACAAAAAGCGTATTCCAATCCGCCATAGCACCATTCCATAAACCAGGTAATTCTTGCGCCTTCAAGTCTTTTCCATCTTTTGATTTCATGGTAACAAATCCAGTTTGAGGATCTCTAAAATCTCTTAATTGAAATTTTTCACCATTCGCATTTTTCAAACCACAAACCAAATCCACAGGATTAAAATGAGAGCTGTTTTTTAAAATCGCCATCTGTCCAGCATCTTCTTTATTGATTTGCGAACTTTCGACAATTTGTAATGAAACCGTATCATCAGCATTCTTCGACCAAAAAGGACCACCGCCAGGTTCACCTTCATTCTTTACCATTCCGCACACTCTGATTGGACGATTTACTTTTTGGGTTAAATAATCTACTTTCTCTCGAAGGTGCATTTGAGCAAAGCGTTCTGGAAATTCATTGCACAATTCTTTTTGTAAAAAATCTGCAATTTCATTGACCAGATTTTCAGATACATTTTCCAATTTTGACAACTGCTTAGAATAGGCAAACAACTGTTTTTGATATTTTAATAAAACCCCTGCTATTAATTTTTTGTAGCGATACGTCGTCGCTTTTAAATTATCAGGAACTACGTTATCTATATTTTTTATAAAAACAATATCCGCATCAAGTGTATTTAAATTTTCCAATAATGCCCCATGTCCTGCTGGTCGAAACAATATACTTCCGTCAGCATTTCGGAAAGGTTGATTTTCTAAATCTACTGCAATCGTATCAGTATAAGATTGTTGTTCTGAAAAATAAGATTGAAATTTTGTTTCATTATCATTAGCGACGACCTGCCCTGAGTTTCGGAATTTATTTTTAAATAACCTTTTATGTTCAGGAGAAACTGTAAAATGTAAATCCACAATTCCATCTTTATCTCGACAGTAATTGGCACCTTCCACTAGATGTTCTTCCAAAGGTGTTCGGGTTTTATTTCCATATTGATGAAACTCCAATAAACCTTTAGGTAATCCTCCATAATTCAATCCTGCAGTTGTCAATAAATATCGAAGCACTTGTCCATATTCTTTTTTCTCAATCATTTTATCAATGCTTCCTCCACTTTTAGCAATGGCATTTTTCAAATCCTCGTAGAAGGCAAAGTTTTTTATATTTTTAAAAAAATTAAAAACTGAACCAAACGAATCGTCTCCCTCAAAATCTTTTATTGCTTTTTCCGAACCATCATAATTTTCCATAAAAGAAAATAAAGATTTAAACATTCGACTTGCCGCACCTGACGCTGGAACAAATTTAAAAATCTGATTTTTAGGCATTTCAGCTTCATACATTTTCACATAATCGTCCACTTCTTTTCCTTCAAATCGAAGAATACCGTCGCCTACTGTTGCAGCTTTAACGATGTGCATAAAGGGAAAACCTTGCTCAAAATTTTTAATTTGCTGAGCTAATTTTGCCTGACTAATACCTTTGGCTTTAATTTGTTCTAAATCTTTTTTGGAAAACATATCTTTGTATTTTATAATAGTTAGGTTAAGTAAGTTATTCGTGATTGGTAACTGGTGATTCGTTCCTACATACTTTAAGAAATATGGATTCAACAGTTTTCGATACGAATCACCAGTTACCAATCACGAATAACAAATCTAACAAAATACTAATGACTATTTTACGGTCAATTTATTTTTTTGGTTTAAATTATAGTTATGAATCGAAGGCAATTTAATAAAAATATTTTGATAGGTTTAGCGAGTACCACAGTTCCTGTCATATTTAATAATAACAATACAAATACGGTTATGAAAAAAAGAACCAAACCTAAAAAAATTTCTAAAGGAGATACCATTGGTTTGATTACACCTAGTAGTTCGGTTACAGAGGCAAAGATCAAAAAAGCAATTACGAATATGGAAAATCTTGGATTAAAAGTTAAGTTAGGGAAACATATTCGGGCGCAACGTGGCTACCTCGCTGGTACCGATGAACAACGATTGGAAGACCTTCACGAAATGTTTGCAGATTCATCTGTGGATGGAATTTGGTGTATTCGAGGAGGTTATGGCGCAGGCAGAATCGTACCCAAAATAAATTATAAACTCATCAAAAAAAATCCCAAATTATTAATCGGTTATAGTGACATCACCGCTTTGCTTCATGCGGTATATCAAAAAACTGGATTGATTTGTTTTCATGGTCCAGTTGCTTCTTCTGATTTTACGGAGTACACCGTCAAACATTTAAAAGGTGTTTTGATGAATCCGCAAAAGTCTTACACCATAGCGTACGCAAAGGAAAATGAAGGCAATAAAGATATTGCCTACTTACCCAAAGTCATCAATCCAGGTATTGCTAAAGGAAAATTGACAGGTGGAAATTTAACTTTATTAGCAGCAATGGCTGGAACTGATTTTAAATGGAAAGTCAAAAACAAATTAGTTTTCATCGAAGACATCGGGGAAAAACCATACCGAATAGATAGGATGCTAACACAACTTTTACAAAGTACAGATCTGCATAAAGCTGCTGGAATTATGTTGGGTGTTTTTGAAGATTGTCAAGCCAATGAAGGTGATCGTTCGCTCTCTTTAATGGAAACTTTAAAAGACAGATTAGGGCATTTAAATATGCCGATAATTTATGGGTTGTCATTTGGACATATCAAAAATCATTTTACCATGCCATTAGGAATTAAAGCGGAGATGAATACGAATGAGATGAGTTTAAAATTATTGGAAAGAGCTGTTAGTTAATAAGGGATTTTGAAGAAGGGAAAAAGGGAATACGGATTTACGATTTGAGAAGTTTTGTCAAATACTTGTGAAAGTTAGAAGTCACCGATTTTCGAAGAACTTCTCAAATCGTAAATCCGTCTTCCCTTTTTCCCTTCTTCCCTAAATCATCCCCGTCTTATGCAAAATCGGTAACTGACCACCATACGCCTTTGCAATATTTTCTTTCGTAAAAGTGGTGTCCGTATCACCGTAGGCAATTAATCTTTGGTTTAATAAAATCACTTTATCAAAATATTGTTCTACCGTAGAAAGGTCATGATGAACAACCAATAAAGTTTTTCCTTCCTCTGCCAACTTTTTTAGAATTCGAATAATACTTTCTTCCGTCGTCATATCCACTCCAACAAAAGGTTCATCCAAAAAGAAAATATCAGCACCTTGACACAAAGCTCTTGCAAGGAAAACACGTTGCTGCTGACCGCCCGAAAGTTCTCCAATTTGTCGATCTCTAAATGCAGTCATTCCCACCTCTTCCAAAGCTTCCATCGTGATTTTTTTATCCTCTTTGTTTAGTCGTTGGAAAATCTTTTTATGCGGGTAGCGTCCCATCAAAACTATATCGAATACCGTAGCAGGGAAAGTCCAATCAACATCATTTTTTTGAGGGACATAGACGACTTCTTTGCGTTGAGTTTCGATCCCTTTTCCATTTACTTTTATCACTCCAGTATTCGATTCTATCAACCCCAAAATGGCTTTAAACAAGGTAGATTTCCCTGCACCATTTGGCCCAACTACACCATAAATATTTCCAGATTCTATCTCTAAGAAAATATTAGTGAGTACTCTTTTTCTTTCGTAAGAAACCGAAAGTCCTTTTACTGAAATGGTTGAATCCATATTTTTTTGAGTATTAAGATTTTGAGTATTGGGTATTGAGATTATTTATTCATGCTTTTATAAACAAAAAAGAATGCGCCGAAAAATAGTAATCCTAAAATACCATACAGAATTCCATTATTAGATGAAGGTGCTTCTGCTATCTTCGGTTGTACTTTTCTTGATAAAGCATTTACAATAATTTTTGTATTGACTTTTAGCATATCAAAGTAGGTAGGAGCATCGCTATCTTTACTTCCTATGGAATCTGAATAAAGCGAACCTCCAATTGTAATATCATTTGAGTTGGCTAATTCTTGAAGCATTTTAGGATTGACCGTAGACTCTATAAAAACCGCAGGCACATTGTTAGCTTTAATTACTTTATCCAATCGAACAATGTCAGAAGTCTGTGCTTGAGCATCCGTCGAAGTTCCTAAAATTGACTCTAAACGAATTCCATATCTTCTACCGTAGTATTGAAAGGCATCGTGTGAGGTAATTAAAATCCTTTGTTGTTCTGGGATTTTTTTGATTTCGTCTTGAATGTATTGATCCAATCCTTGTAACTTCTTTTTATAAGTCTCGAATTTTTTTTCATAAAAAACTTTGTTCGAAGGATCAAATTCAACCATTGTATTTTTGATATTTTCAGCATAGATAATTCCATTCATTGCATTCATCCACGCATGCGGATCAGCAGAATTCGCATAGGTCACACTTTCAATCACCTCTACCCCTTCGGTTACTTTTACCACTTTTGCTTTTGTTCCAGAATTCTCAATCAATTTTCCTAACCATCCTTCAAAAGTCAAATCATTTTTAAAAATCACCTTTGCATTTGCAACCATTGTCGCATCCCCAGGAGTGGGTTCATAAGTGTGAGGATCTTTTCCGATAGGTACAATCGTTACCACTTCGAATTTATCTCCAACGATATTTTGAGCCATATCAGAAATCATTGAAGCAGTCGCAATAACTTTAGGATGATTTTGCGCTGTTCCTAACAATGGAATTACAAATAATAAAATTAAAATCTGTATTTTTTTCATGATGCTATTATTTTTGGTTTATTTTAAAAACCTATCGTTTATTTTTTTTGTAAAAAAAGATTCTGACAAACTTTACCAGTTATCACAATCTCATTTTTTTTATTTAGTAAAATTTTTGCCGAATTATCGTAATCGTATTTTTCCAAGACTTTTACTTCTGAACCCAATCCCAATCCTAACTGATTGAGGTATTTTAAAAATGGCGTGGAAGATTCTTGAACTCCTACAACTAATCCATTTTCACCCTCTTCCAATTCACTCAACACAACTTGCTGCCGCGTTGCAAATATTCCTTCAGCATCGGGGATGGGATCTCCATGCGGATCAAATTTTGGATTTCCCAAAAAATTATCCAACCGTTCCATCAATTCATCTGATTTGATATGCTCTAACTCTTCTGCAATTTCATGCACTTCATCCCATAGGAAATTTAATTTTTCCACTAAAAAAACTTCCCACAACCGATGCCGACGCACCAACATCGTCGCAATTTGATTACCACTTTTTGTCAAGTGTACACCTTTATGACTTTCGTGAATGACCAATTTTTTCTTAGCCAATCGCTTGACCATATCCGTTACGGATGCTGCACTCGTCTGCATTTTATGGGAAATAGCGTTCGTACTAGCAGATGGGGTATCCTTTTCAGTTATGGAAAAAATGGCTTTTAAATAGTTCTCTTCTGTCTTCGATATTTTCATTAGATTCTAAATATTTATACAAATCTACAAAAATTTTTAGATTAGTCTAAATTTATTAACCCCCAACCCCTAAAGATCTCTGTGCAACTCTGTGATGTCTCCGTGTAACTCTGTGAAACATTACAATGTGAGTTTTTACACAGAGGTACACAGAGAAAAAAAACTGATGTCGATGACGTTATTCAAAATGAGAGTAGAAAACATTAGGGAGTAGGAAATAAAAAAGAAAAGGGAATTATTTTCCACCACTTGAAAAATAATTCCCTACCCTACTTATAAAAATATTGAAAACATAAAAAATCCTACCATCGAAGGGAAAGTCAAAACTCTCCCGAAATTTCGGGAGTCGGGGCTACAAATCCCAAAACGACCTAGGTCGATTATACACTAAAAACATATCTCGCACACTCCAAAAGAAATACCATAACAATAAACCTACAACTGGCAAATATGCCCATTTACCAACAAGATGAATCCATACTGGTAAGCTAATCAAAACCACCAAAACAGTTTTTAAAAAACTACCTCGTTGAACATATTTATAACTTAAAAAAAGATGAAAAGCACTTGCCACTTGCCATATTCCAAGAATAAACAACATGGCATTCGTCCAAATCATTTGTCGATTAAAAATCCATAACAATACAAATGCACCGAGTAAAATACTTTGTCCTAGTACATCTATTTTTATTCGTGTTCTTGAAATCATAATTTTATTTTAAAATTTATTATCGTCTAGTATATCTTCGAAATTATCTTCAAAGGTATTTTGAGGATGTATTTTTCGCAATTGCAGATATTCGTAAATCAATAAAAGGTAATTTCCCAAAACAGTTAAAAAAGTAAATATTGAAAATGTTAATCCTAAAAATAAATTCACGCCAATCTTTATAAAAAGGAACAGGTAAATTAAAGTAACAATAAACCAAACTCGATTGATTAAAAATCGTGTTTCGTTATTGTATTTTATCTTGTTCACGGTGCTTGTCACTATCAACCAAATAGCCAATGTAGGAGCAATGAACTTAGGTAAATTATCAATTGGAACAATGACAGTATAAAGTAATCCTATCAATAAAATGGTTTGAATTACAAAATCAACTATCAAAAAAAAATTATGACCTTTCATGTTTTAGTATTTCTTCACAATCTAAAACGTCATCCATATCAAAGTTTATTACAACTCTATTCTTATTTTCTAGTTCTAATTTTGTTAAATCTGCTCGAGAATATTTGAAATACCAAATCGCAATCCCACTAGGAATAATTAGAAAAAATAAAGTGATAAGTATCCATGTAACAAATCCATTGATGCTACTTCCATTCAGTACATAACTTCCAAAAAATAATAAGCTAACATAAACCAAACTTCCTATAACATACTCCCCACGTTTTCCATCATTCCTAACTATTCCAAAAATAACTCCACTTCCTACTTGCCAAATACCTAAAAAAAACAAAACTAGTCCGACAAAAATAGTAGTCTCTCCCTTAGATAATAAGGCCAATAAAACGGATCCTCCTAACAGAACTAACGAAATTAATTGAACTACAACATCAATGGATAATAAAACACTTTTAGCAGTTTTCATAACTTTACATTTTTATTGTTATAAATCAAGAATCATTCTCCGTTCCAATAATTCATCACTATCTAAAATATCTTCCTTTCCTATCCAATTTTCTATTTCTAATTTTAATTTTTCTAAATCATTCTTCGAATATTGAAAATACCAAACCGAAGTTCTGATTGGAAAAATTAGAAAAAAGATAATAAACAAAGGCGCAAAAGAACTCAGTATAACTAATGCCCATATATAGATAAAACTATTCATAACATATTCTCCTCGTTTTCTATCATTCCAAATTAATCCAAAAAAAATTCCACTCCCTAACTGCCAAAGTCCCAAAAAGAAGAATATCAGTCCAGTAAGAAGTATAGTTTTTCCCATTGATAAAACGGACATAAGAATAGTTCCTGCTAAAAAAATTAATAAAATCAACTGAACTACAACGTCGATTGATAATAACATTTTTTGAATTTTCATAACCTTACAATTTTATTGTTATAAATCAAGAATCATTCTTCGTTCCAAGAGTTCATCACTATCCAAAATATCTTCCAAACCTTCTTGTCCTGAATAAATATATTTGTTCTCATTTATTTTATCTAATGTTTTGGAAGTGAGGCTCATATACCACGAAGCAATAAAAAGAGGAATAACAATGAATATTAATGCCAATGCAACCATCTCGAAACCCGTTTCAGAATTGCTAGTCATCGCAGCAGATGCCCACATAAAAAGAAGATACAATAAACTTAAACCAAAGTACTTTCCTCGTTTTTTATCTTTCAATGAATAACCTACAACAATAGCACTCAATAACTGCCAAGCTCCCAAAACACACAACATCACTCCAATAAAAGGAAAAATAACTACTGCGCAACAGGTAAAAAATACCAATACTCTTTGAACAAATAAGTCAATATCTAAAAGCAATTTTATATTTTTCATAAACACTTTAATTTGTTACTTCAAATATAATCACTATTTATTAAACTTTCAATAAAAATTGAAAGTTTGTTTGTTTTTTAATCTCTTAAACCTTGAAACCCTTTATTTTGTTATACTTTTGCAAAAAAATAAAATCTCAAAATCATAAGATTTTTTTAAATAAAAACTCCGTATGAATAATATTTCACCAGAGCAGGTTAATGAATTAATAAAAAATAGACGATCTATTTTTCCTAAATCATATACTGAAAAACCGATACCAAAAGCAATCATCGAACAAGTCTTAGAAAATGCCAACTGGGCACCTACTCATAAATTGACAGAACCGTGGCGGTTTAAAGTTTTTAGAGGAGAGGCTAAGAATCAATTAGGAGTACTTTTAGCAGACCTTTATAAAAACAATACTCCTGCGGAAAAATTCAAGGAAATGAAGTTTAATAAAACTTCTAAAAAGGCGAAACAGAGTGATACGATAATTGCCATTTGTATGCAACGTGATCCGAAAGAAAGTTTACCTGAGTGGGAAGAAGTTGCAGCAGTAGGATGTGCCGTTCAAAATATGTACCTCACTTGTTCTGCTTATGATATTGGAGCCTATTGGAGTTCACCGGGAACGATAAAATATTTAAATAAACCACTTGGATTAAATGAAGGAGAACGTTGTCTCGGACTTTTTTACATGGGTTACCATCAGATGCCAAAGATTGAAGGAATGCGGCGACCGATTGGAGAGAAGGTGGTTTGGATGGAATAATTTTTTTTAATCAAAATCAAAAAGTAAAACGGTGAATCTCTGTAATTCGATTTTTGATTTTGATTGACATTTTGATTTTGATTAAAAAAAGGCTCACAGAAAAAATCCATGAGCCTAAAAACGGTATTGTTTGTTAATAAAGGCAGGATGCCTAATTGTTACGGTTTTGCTTTTTACGTTTCTTTTTTTCTTTTCGGTTATCGTTGATTTTCTTTGCTGCAAATAAAAATCCTCCAATGATGACTGCAGCAGTCACTACTTCAGATAAGCTAACATCTCCCCCACTTGGTCGCCCCTCATCATCTAAACTAAATCTAACTGGCAAATCATATTGAACTGGAACTCTTTGGTTGTTTTGCATACCAGGTGTTTCCCATCGTGGCATTAATTTTACAACTCGAAGCGCTTCTTCTCCACAACCTTTTCCAATATTCGAAAGTACTTCAGGTTCAATAACATCGCCATTTTTATCTACAATAAATCGAATGATTACGGTTCCTTCTGTATTGCTGCGTCTTGCAATGTTAGGATATTTCAAATATTCCAACATAAACTTTCTGACTTCTTCTGCACAACAATCGATTCGGTCTTTTTCCAAAATATTTTTTCCACATTCTAAAAAACAAGGCATTCGATCTACGGAAGTATAGACTTTTTCTTTTCGAATATCTACTTGTGCATTTGTATTGTTATAAAAAATACAAATACTTAGAAAAGTGATAATGGTTAGAAAAAATGACTTTTGCATTTTAGATTTTTATGATGAAAAACTGTTTTTTGGACGAAAGGAAAAAGGAAGGTCACTATTGGAAAATGTTATTTTTTTCATAAAAAAATCGGCCGCATTCACGTGCTCAGGGTCTGACTTAAAAGTCAGGCTCTGACTTCTGTTGATGTTCTGTTTATCTTTTGTGAGAGTGTGTCAATAGTATTTTGAATACTCTCTATTCTATTGAAGTTCTCATAAGTCAAGGCTTGACTTTTCAAGTCAAACCTTGAACTCGTGTATCCAACAAAAAAACCTGCTCCGATAATTCAGAACAGGTTTTCAACTTTACTAATCAAATAAATATCTTATTGAAGAATTAATTTTTCTGTGTAGACTTTTCCATCCTGTTGGAAAGTCACTAGTAGCATTCCCTTAGCCGCTTGACTTACATCAACATTTTGAAGTGTACCTCTTCCACCATCTACTTTTTTACTGAAGATTTCTTTTCCATTAATGTCTGCGATAGAAATTGTCATTGGTTTATTTTGACTACCATACTCGATGTCAATCTTTCCATCAGTTGGATTTGGAGAAACTTTAATGTAGTCCAGTCCTGCATTTTTTAAAGCATCTTCCCTGTTATTTGAAATCGTAGAATTAGATCCTTTTTTTGTAGTAATCACTACTACTCCATTTTTTCCTTCGTCTCCATATTGAGTAGCTTTTTCTCCTTTTAGAATATTAATAGATTCAAAATCTTCCATTTTTAAATCTTCCATTTTTTTTGCTTCCCCTTTGTTGACACCATCAACTATAAGTAACATACCGTTAAACTTTGAAAGATTTATTTCATTGCTTTTAGATTTTGTCAAATCTTCCAATGCCGCAGCATCCTCTTTCCCACTCAACTTAAAAGAAATAGGCATCGTATATTGAACATCCACAGGTGCTCCATTTTGCTTTCCGGGAATCCACTTAGGCATTGTATTCAAAACGCTTTCTGACTCTGCCCCACATCCTCCACCAGGATCTCTTAATACATTTACATCAGAAATAGAACCATCTTTACGAATGATAAATTGAGCAATCGCTCTTCCTTGTATTCCTGCATTTCGAGCTTCTTTTGGATATTTAATATTGGAATAGATAAATGTCAACATTTTATTTTCAGCACATTTCTTTCGTTCTCTTTTATCAGTAAGTTCTTCACAGCCTGGGAAACGTGGCATCTCATCCACTACTTTATAAACTCTTTCTTTTGGAGCATTTTTCTTTCCATCTTTTGTAATAATTTCGACAACTCCGTTCTCTCCATCTTTGCCATATTTTGTAATTGCCTTTTCCCCTTTCAATACATTTACAGTTGCAATATCATTAGGATCTAAATCTTTTGTCAATTTTTCAACTACCACTTTTCCATCTATTACAAAAAGTGGTTTCCCTTCTCCTGCTTCCAATTTTAATTTCTTTTCACCTTGAAGTTTAAAAGAAACGGGCAAGATATATTTAACCGCCACAGCTTGACCTTTTTGCTTTCCTGGAATCCATTTTGGCATTTGAGCAATCACCTCAAGAGCAGCTTCGCCACAATCTCCTCCAATGTCTCGCAATAATTTTGCATCTGTAACATTTCCATCTTTTTGTATAATAAACTCAACAATCACTTTCCCTTGGATATCTGCTTCTCGTGCAGCAACTGGATATTTGATTTTAGAATAAATAAATTCTAACATCTTCTGTTCTGCGCATTTTTTCTTCTCTGCTTTTCCAGCAAGGTCTTCGCAACCAGGAAAACGTGGCATATCTTCTACCACTCTAAACACAGGTGTTTCTACTTCTACATCTTGTTGAGATGTTTGTCCATTTTGTAATTGTTTTGTTACAGTTCTAATTTGTTTTTGAGTCTCTTGATTAGCATCATCTACTAATATCTTCTTAGTAACTGTTGTACCATCAGGTAAAGTTTCAGTTTCTATTAGATAGGTTTTCGCTTCTTTTTGAGGCTCTATCCCTCGAACATCTTCAGTAACTAGAACTTGCTCTGTAACTGTTTCACCATTGGGTAAAGTTTTAGTTACACTTCTATAAGTTTTGATTACTTCTTTTTTAGGTTGAAAACCAACTACTGTAATTTCATTCTCATCTTTAGCTGATGAGTCATTTTCACCTGTAGAATTTGTTGGTGAAGGCGTGGCACCTTCCAATTTAAAACTAACAGGAATCAACATTTCTACATCAACTGTTCTTCCATCTTTCTTTCCTGGAATCATAGTAGGTAAAGAATTGATGACACTCAATGCAGCATTTCCGCAACCTCCTCCGATCTCTTGAGTCACTCTAGCATTAGTAATTATTCCATCTTCTTTTACTAAAAATTTGATGATTACCTTACCTTGAATGCCTGCTTTTCTTGCTTCTGCTGGGTATTTAATATTAGAATAAATATGCGTTAGCATCTTGTGATTAGAACATTCTTTTTTCTCTTTTAAAGTTGCTTTGTCTTC
>CAKZSH010000176.1 GCA_937918905.1 uncultured Saprospiraceae bacterium | reverse complement strand
TTATGATTTGAGAAGTTTTCGAAAAACGGTGATCAGAACTAGTACTTCAAAATTATTCGACAAAACTTCTCAAATCATAAATCCGTCTTCCCTTAGCGCAGCGTTCCCTTCTTCAATAAAAAAAAAGAACCCTCTTCCACGAGGTGAGTGAAGAGGGTCCACATCCCAAAAACAGTTTGGAGAAAAATTAATTTCTCCTGCAGTCATATTTCGTGTCTGCTAAAGATTCATTCTTCTGATGCATAATTCTATCGAAACAATCACGAGATTATAAATGTTGAATCCATGGAATTTCAGAAGGTTGAACCTGCTTTGCATTTCTCAGACACGGCTTAGCGAGACTGTTTTTGGATGTACAATCATCAAATTAAAAGCAATACGCCAATCGTATGTATATCTTAAATAAAATTTTCTATTTGGTAAGTTCTCTCTAGGAAGCATGTATGTAAGGCGTGTTTTGTTAATAACGTTCCCTAATGTTATTTTAAATAACAAAACATTTACATTTAGGACGAGCAAACGAACTAAATGTTTTAAATAAAAAACAGTTGTTTTAAAGGAAAAAATTTCGGTTGGGATAAAGCGTTCTCAGATCAAAGTATTTTTGTTATGAGAACATAAGTGATTAACATATTATAATAATCACAATGCAAATATATATTAAAAACTCTAATTATCTATACCTAGGATAAGGTATTTTTCTTTTTATGAAAAATATTTTTTTAGAGTGATAAAAGTAAAAAATTGGTCTAAATTTTAGAGCATTGCGAAAATCATTACTTTTGCAATTCAAAATCAATAATTCGTATTTGAATTTTTTATAAAAAAATAAACATGGCAAAGAATACAGAAAAAAGAACAGATGTCAACGAACTAGGAGAGTTTGGTTTAATCGAACATTTAACTCAAGATTTTCCTATAAAAAATAAGTCTACCTATAAAGGTGTGGGGGATGATGCTGCGGTAATTGATAATGGGAAAATGATGACAGTTGTTTCCACAGACATGTTGGTAGAAGGAATACATTTTGATTTGATGTACTCGCCACTCAAGCATTTAGGGTATAAATCTGTGATTGTAAATCTTTCTGATATTTATGCGATGAATGCTACGCCGAAACAAATTACAATGTCGCTTGCTTTTTCTAATCGGTTTTCTGTGGAGGCCTTGGAAGAGTTTTATTCAGGAGTGAGGTTAGCCTGTGAAAGATATAATGTGGATTTGGTAGGAGGTGATACTACGTCCTCACCAAAGGGAATCATCATAAGTGTAACTGCCATAGGTGAGGTAGAAAAGGATAGATTGACTTATCGGAATACTGCCAAGGTTGGAGATTTGATGTGTGTGACTGGAGATTTTGGGGCAGCATATTTAGGATTGCAAATATTGGAAAGAGAAAAACAAATTTATGTTTCGAGTCCAGGGGTGCAACCTGATTTGGAAGATCAATCTTATTTGGTAGGTCGTCAGTTAAAACCTGAAGCTCAAAAAGATATGATTGAAGGATTTCGAAAAGCGGATTTGATTCCTACTTCAATGATTGATGTTTCGGATGGCTTGGCTTCGGAAATTTTTCATATTTGTAAACAATCAGGCGTAGGTGCGTTTGTAGAAGAGAGTGGTGTGCCGATTCATCCTGACGCAGAGATGATGGCTTTGAAATTTAAAATTGATCCGATTGCTTGTGCGTTGAGTGGAGGAGAAGATTATGAGTTGCTTTTTACGATTGATCCTAAAGATGTGGAAAAGGTGAAATACATTGCAGGTATTTATATCATGGGAGAAATTGTGGAAGCTTCGCAAGGGATTAAATTACATACAAAAGGTGGAAATATTCATCCGATAAAAGCGCAAGGGTGGAAACATTTTTAGGTTCTAATTTTGAAAAAGTAATATATACAAATCAGAAAGAGCCGTCAATTTAATTAACGGCTCTTTTGAAAGTATCAACAAAATAACTTTAAGATTAAAATAAAATAATAAGCAATCCTAAAAAGGTTTACTGTTATTTTAATTAGACCTTCATGTCTTTTTAGATACAATGAGACTTTTAGACTGATTTTACTTAAATCTCTTTTTAATGGATTTTTCTTTTCCATAATTTAATCTAGTAAAGCATCCAAAAATGGTTAGACTAGAAATGGAAACAAAAATATCCATATAAGAAATGTTTTTCATTCTTTTGCTTTTTTTGTTAGCAAAAGCTAACGGGTGAAAGAATCAAAAGTCTTTTCATTTCAATACATTTTTCAATTCATATCAATACAAAGATATTAAAAACAGATTAAACTAAACGACATATATACAAAACTCACTTTTTAATATACAAAATATTTAATCTACAAGACCTTCCAGTTCCTTCACCAATTCTTCATACCTTTCAAAAGCATCTTTCCCCGGCAATTGATCTGCCCGATTCACGATTCCCAATAAATAATTGATTTGTGAAATTAATTTGGGTTGAGTGTATCTTCCTTTCGTTTGAACTAAAGAATTCTTCAAATTTTCTAACACTACTTTTTCATTTCCTTTATCCGTCTTTAATTTCTTTTCAATTTTATTGGCTTCCTTTTTAGCTTGTGAAAGTAAGTCTACAATTTGAAGTGCCAACGCCTCTTGCTGCTGCATATCTTTTACAGAAATTCCTTCTTTCAAAACTCTTGGGTCAGGCAACAATTCAAATGATTGTCGTAACACTTGATTTCCTAAATTAAAAACAATCGTATATTTCCCAGGAGCAACAAAAGGGCCTCTACGATACGCTTTAGATTTATCTTTATCCCAAGCACCTGCATGACGCATATCCCAACGAAAACGATGTGTTCCTTTTGTTGTTTTTAATTTGGAGTTGACAGAGTAAGTGAATTCCTCTGTGGACATATTTCGAGTTGTAATTTCTTTGTTAGAAATATTTTTATTGGTAAAAGTTCGGACGGTTTTCCCTGCTGCATTTTCAATAGAAACGACTAAAGTAGAATCTAATTTATTGGGTAAAAAATAATCAACGATAACTGAAGGTGCTGGATAATTATGTTCAATTTCAGAACCTACTCCTGATGGACGATAGCGATAACGGTAAGTATCTTTTGGTTGAAAAACCTTTGCCGTATTTTTATTTCTTTTATCAAAATCTTGATGTAACGTACTGATATTATCTAAAATTTGAAAACCTCTTCCCATCGTCGAAAGCACTAAATCATTTCGATGGATTTTAATATCTGTGATTGGAGTGACAGGAAGATTTTGTTGGAATGATTCCCAATTTTTTCCATCATCAAAAGAAATAAACATTCCAAACTCCGTACCTGCGTACAACAATCCTTCTTTATTTGGATCTTCTCGAATTACTCGAACTGGGTAATCATTTGGAATTCCATTTTTTCCATCAGTAAGCAATGTCCATTTTTTTCCATAGTTATTGGTTCTAAAAATATAAGGTTTCCAATCTCCCAGTTGATAACGCAAAACAGAAAAATATGCTTTTGCTGGATCATGTACTGATGGCTCGACAGCATCTACTCTACCACCTTTGCCAAGCGATTTAGGAGTTACCTTTTGCCAAATTTTCCCTCCATCTTGAGTAACATGTACAGGGCCATCATTTGCGCCTACCCAAATTACACCTTGCTTTATTTTTGATTCTTGAATAGAATAAATGGTACTGTAAAATTCTTCGCCCGTAATGTCATTTGTAATTGGCGAACCTGATCGCATTTGTTTATCACTTTCAAATGCCGTCAAATCAGGAGAGATAATTTCCCAAGTTTTTCCTTCATCCATTGTTTTATGAACAAACTGCGAAGTATGGTAAATGACTTTTGCATCATGCGGAGAAACATGAATCGGAGACACTCTTTGAAAACGATATTTTAAATCCTTTGGATTGTGTCCATACATATTTCGAGCACCCACATCATACCGACGCTCTTGTCCAGTTACCTTATTAAATACACTAAATCTACCTTTGCAATTAGAATAGACAATATTTGGATTCTCAGGATTGGGAACTGCTGGGCCAGTTTCACAACCTCCCGTGTTCATCACAAATCCAAGTCCTCCTGCTTGATGTGTTGTAGGGGGAACACTTGGAACAGAGATGGTGGTATAATTATCTTGTTGACCTGCGTACAACCAATAAGGATGTTGATTATCTACTTCGACTTGATAGAGTTCGGCAGTTGGTTGGTTGAGTTGAGAACTCCATGTCTTTCCGCCATTGTGAGTAACATTGGCACCACCATCATTGCCTTGTACGAATAGATTTGAATTATTAGGATTAATCCAAATGTCGTGGTTGTCACCATGAGGTGTTCTTAGTCTTGTCCAATTTTTCCCACCATTTTTTGATTTATAAAAACGAGTAGAATTTACATAAACAGTTTCTACATTTTGAGGATCAACTTCCACATTACAATAATAAAATGGTCGGTCAGATAAACCAAACTCGTCAGAGATATGGACAAAATTTACTCCATGATCGTCACTTCGATAAAGTCCTGAAACTTTTGCAGGTGCTTCCACCAAAGCATATAAAACTTTAGAATCATCAGCCGAAACGGCAAGGTCAATTTTACCCATCAAAGTCGGTAATCCTTTTCCAATTTTTCCCCAATTATCTCCTCCATCCAACGAGCGATAAATTCCATTTTCTTTTCCTCCGCTGATGATGGTCCAAGGCTTCCGTTCTGCTCGCCAAGCAGATGCATATATAATGTTAGGATTGGTTGGCATAAATTCGATGTCCACCACACCAGTTGTATCTGAGATATGAAAGATGTTTTTCCAAGTTGCTCCACCGTCTTTTGTTCGATAAATTCCTCGTTCTTTATTGGCTTGAAATGCTTGACCGATAGCTGCTACAAAAACAGTATTGTGATCTTGTGGATGAATTTCTACGGCTCCAATTTGGCCCACATTTTTAAGACCAATGTGTTGCCAGGAATGACCTCCGTTGATAGATTTATAAATTCCTTTTCCCGTAATTACATTACTACGAAGTCCATCTGAACCTGTTCCGACATAAATAATATTAGGATCATTTTGTGCAACTTGAATGGCTCCAATAGAAGGAGTATTAAAATATCCATCTGAAATATTTTTCCAAGAAGTGCCATAATCTTCTGTTTTCCAAACGCCTCCACCAGTTGCTCCCATGTAAAAAACATTGGGTTGTGATTCAACTCCTGTGACTGCGGTAACTCGTCCACCTCTGGTAGGGCCGACATAACGATATTGAAAAATATCTAAATCTGATTGTGCAAAGATTTCGATGCTCCCTAGAATGATTAGGATAAATGTAAGGTAGTATGTGGTTCGCATATTGAAATGTTTTTTTTCGAAGATATGGAATTAATTTTGAATGATGAATTTTGAATGTGTCGAATAAAATTGAGTAGCTTTTTATTCGACACATTCAAAATTCATCATTCAAAATTCAAAATTATTTTCCTTAAATAGAAAACCGATTACTATCCAATTTTAACAGAACACCTATCATCAAAGAAAAGGCTAAAAGTGAAGATCCTCCATAGCTAATAAATGGAAGTGGAATACCAATAATCATGACCAATCCCATGGTCATTCCGATATTGATAAAGAAGTGAAGAAACAAAATACCTGCTACACCATAAGCATAGCACCTCGAAAAATCAGAACGTTGTCGTTCTGCCAAAACTGTAATTCGATAAAGAAAAAGTAAATACAAAATAATGATTCCAAAGACTCCTACAAAACCTTGCTCCTCTCCAATGGTACAAAAAATAAAATCTGTAGAATTTTCAGGAACATAATTATATTTAGTTCTTACGCCTTGTAAAAATCCTTTTCCATCAAGCCCTCCTGAACCAATCGCTAATTGTGATTGTCGTAAATTATAAACGGCATCCTTATCAGCTTTATCAGGATTGAGCCAAACATTGATTCTGGATTGTTGGTGAGGTTTGAGCACATTATTAAAAGCAAAATTGGCTCCGTAGGCAAATAATCCTCCGAAGATCAATAATGGTAAAAGCAATGATACAATTTTCTTTTTTCCATTTCGCCAAAGCAAAAAAGAAAGAACGGGTAACAGTAAAAAATTAAGTGCAAATATTTCTCGATAATATGAATGAAAAAAATAAAGCCCAGCTATAGTAGCAGCTATGAGCACAACAAAACCTATGACCCATTTTTTTCGCTCATTTTTTATATTATAAATAAAAATGGCTGAGCCAATTGTTATGAATCCAAGAATCACATAGTAGGGTTCGTACATCAAAGAGATTATAAATAATGCAGCAATCGTAAACCCAACAATGTAAAGATTTGCAGATAAACCTTCGCGATAAAAGAGAATCATAAAGGATGTAAAGACAATTGCTGAGCCTGCATCAGGTTGCAACAGAATCAATCCTATAGGTATTATAAATAAAGTAAAGGCAACTATTTGTGATTTAAACTCTTTTAGATTGGTATTGTAGGAGCTCAGATAACTCGCCATGGCAAGACAGGTTCCAAACTTTGCGAACTCTGAGGGTTGAAGACTAAATCCACCAATACTAAACCACGAAGTCGCTCCACTAATTTTTTTTCCAAAAAACAATACTGTGATTAAGGATAAAATAGACAAAGCATAAACCACGTAGGATACCGTCCTCCAAAACTTCCACTCAATAAATGAAATCACTATGATAAGAAAAAATGACAATCCAATAAAAGCACCTTGCTTAATTGCTGTTGGGCTAAAATCTGTAAAACTGGCTCCTTTGCTTGTGGTTGCAACAATCATCATCCATCCAATACCAACTAACCCTAAGTAACAACTTAAGGTTTGCATATCTACATTTGTAAGTCCAGTATTTCTTCTAGCTCGAATACTCATGCTAGCGGAGGTAAGTTTTGAAAATCATTTAATTATTTAAAACTTCGGAAATGAAAACATCACTTTTTGTGAGAATTGCACTTGGGTAGTCTTTTTTTAATTCTCTGAGCGTTCGAGTGGCATCTAATTTAGTTGCGAATGCGCCAGCCTTTAATTTATAGTATGGCTTGGCATGTTCCCAATTTACTCTGATAGTTGGATGATTTTGAGAAAAATTGGCTTCCTCTTTTTCTACCTTTCTTCTATCGGCAGTAGCCATCAATTGTATGCGCCAACCTGATATTGTTGTAGACATTCTATTTTGATCTAGATGTCGTTGTAACAAGTTACTTACATTTACATCTTCTGTTACTAATACCTGTCCTTGGGCATAAAAAAAACAGAAAAATGAAAAGAATATTATACTGATAATTTTATTCATAATGCTTGTGGTTTTGATCCTTTTATAATTTTGACTCCAGAAGAAGTTCCAATTCTATCAGCACCTGCGTCGATCATTTTTAGTGCTTTTTTCGCACTTCGAATTCCTCCAGAAGCTTTTATTTTAATAGTGTCAGGTAAATTTTTTCTTAAAAATTCAACAACTTCGACAGAGGCTCCTTCGCCGTTAAAACCTGTTGATGTTTTAACGAAATTAACTCCTGCTGCCACACATAATTCACAAATTTTTTTTATTTCTCTTTGATTTAAAATACTTGTTTCTAAAATGACTTTGATAGATTTTCCTCTCATTTGAGCAGCGACAGTCATTGTTTCGATGTCATTTTTAACATAGTTCCAATCTTTACTTTTGACTGCACTCAAGTTGATAACAACATCTATTTCATCTACACCATCATCGATAGCCTTTTGAATTTCAGCAGCCTTGGATGGCGTAGCACTATAACCCATCGGAAAACCAATTACAGTTGCTACTTTGACCGTACTGTTTTTTAGAAACATGGTGGCATTTCTAACAAAATATGGCGGAATACAGACTGCAAAAAAATTATGTTCTTCAGCTTCCTGACATAATTTTTCAATATCCTTCAGTCGTGTGTTTGCTTTCAATATGGTATGGTCGATATAACCATGTAGATTATTCCCTTTCAATGTTTTCTCTTTTTACTTTATTATAAAAAATCCGTTCTTTGAAAAATTCCGTGGTTAGATAAAACTTGAAAGCAAAAACGGTCAAAAGAAGAATTGCTTTTAATTTTTTATCGGACTTAAAACATGGAATATGTCAAAGAACCTAAAAATCAATATATCGGTTATTGGAAAAAGGAATTTTAATTTTAGGTTTGATGCAAGATATTAATAAACCATTAGACCAATTACACTTTTTCGAAAAAAAATGGTCTAAAAGTTTCTTCAAACCTTTAGACCATTTAATCTTTTTCAAGAAAAATTGTAACTATTCAGCATTGGCTGTATACGAGTCAAGGTCTGACTTTTTAAGTCAGGCTTTGACTTATA
>CAKZSH010000175.1 GCA_937918905.1 uncultured Saprospiraceae bacterium | reverse complement strand
CATTTTTTGTAATCAAATTTATGAAACAAGCAATAATAAATTGTACTTTTACATAAAATATAAACAAATAAGTTACTAATGCAGTATCAGAAAATGCCAACACGAGAAGGTCAATTTGAAACAGGAGACCTTCGACAAGCTAAAAAATGTACAGCAACAGATGTTCGATTTGTACTTCAAAAAAGAAAACTAGCATCACTTCCCAAAGGCATTGAAAATATCAAACACCTTCCAAGAGTAGAATTCGATTTTTCTTATAACAGAACACTTCCGCACGATCAAGTGTTTCAAGGATTGGTAGATTATCCTAATGTCAAGGGCTTAGGTTTGATAAAAAATGAAATGGGTATATTGCCTGATTCGATTGGATTATTGCATCAGTTAGAAGTACTCGATCTATGGTCAAATGAATTAAAAGAACTTCCTTCTAGTTTTGCTAATTTGGTAAATCTCGAATACCTCAATTTTCGTAACAATAAACTTACAACGATCCCCGACTACTTTCGAAATTTTACAAAACTCAAAGAACTCAATCTTAGATTTAATAAAGTCAAAAAACTTCCTGAACCATTATTGGCACTTACGGAGTTGGAACATTTGGATTTGACGAGTACAGGGTTGAGTCAATTATCAGAAAAAATTAGCGTCTTTAAGAATTTACGAGTTTTAATTTTGGAAAAAAATAAACTCAAAAAATTACCTGAATCACTCGCCCAACTGAAAAACTTGGAAAGAATAGAATTAAAGGGAAATAAAAATTTAGATTGGAATCAAGTTTTTGGAATTCTAAAACATTTACCCAAAATAAAAACGCTTAGTTTCAACGGTTGGGACTTAACTGAATTACCCGAAGCGGTTGGCGAAATACAACAATTGGAAGTACTGGATTTACAAAATAATAAGTTGAAAAAACTTCCGGCAAGTATTGCTGCTTTACCTAATTTAAAAGAAATAAAAATTGAATATAACTCTTGGGATACCAAAGAATTATTACCAGTCTTGAGTCAAGTTAAAGCCTACAAGAGACTTCAAAACAGTCACCTCTTAGGAGAATTTCCCGAAGGAAATTTACAATTCCCTTACGTCGAAGAGATGAGCCTATCGAACTATCCCGGTAAAAAATTACCTGACTGGGTAGGGCAAATGAAAAATCTAAGATCATTTTTTATTTACAGTTCCAAGTTAGAATCCTTACCTGACTTGAGTGGATTGACTGCTCTTGAGGTGCTAGGACTTTCAGGTAACGAGTCACTCGAAATTGATCATAAAAGTATTGCTCAACTTCCAAAGTTGCAAAGTCTAACAGTTGATAACAATACAAATACATTAGATCTGGCGCAGCTTGGGAAAGTTAAAAATCTGAAGACGTTGTCTCTGCCTGACATGGAAGAAAGTACATTTAAGTATTGTGAAGACTTCCCGAATTTAGAACAAATATATTTGCCAAGAATTGATAAACGAGCCCCAACTAATTTACCTGACGGTTTTTTTAAATTGACTCAACTTAAAAGAGTCAACTTGTATGGTATCGCCGAGGAAAATATTTTAGGCATTGTAGAAAAATTAAAATCCTTCAAGCAACTTGAAATTTTACAAATTCAACACCATCTCGAAACCAAGGAATTAGTCCACATAGCCAAAGGTTTTCAAAATCTTAAAGAACTTTATGTCGGTTTAAAATATCCGTTTACTGAGGAATTTGGAGAATTGAGTTGTTTGAAAAACTTGGAGGTGTTTCATCTTTCTTTTTCAGGTTTGGGATGGCGGGCCAAAGATGCCTTTACTTTACCTACGAGCTATATGGATTTTCCGAGAGGGATTCTTAAACACAGAAATTACCAATCTCAAATAGATGCTCATGATGCCTTCATCGAAAAAATAAAATCGTGGCAACTCAATGATAAAGAGAAAGAACAAGTGTTTTATTTGCTTTGGAAAAAAGACTTTAAAGGAATAGAAAGTTTTGTGAAATCACCATTTGATGAGCAAGGAAAATTAGAAGGTCAAGTCATTTTTATTGCAGGCCGTCCAAGTCATGGTACACTCAAAGAATTGGAAACTCGACTTAAAGATCGAGGCGCAAAAGTGAGTAAAAAATGGAAAGACGGTGTTACGTATGTATTGTTGACTCCAAATATCAAAGAAAAAGATTGGCAAGTTCTGGTTGGAAAATCAGGATTTGAATTTATGCTGGAAGACCAATTAAAAGATCAAGCCATAGCAGAGGACACACCTTATTTGATGGAGGAAGGAAATGAAGGATTGACGGAGCAAATTACAAATTTACTAAAAGCAAAAGAAGACGATCAAATGAGTTTGATCCTAGAATTGATTGAAGGTGGTGGTGCCAACAAAACTTTATTGAGTTATCTCTGCGCGATTCATTTATTTCATTTTGATAATGATATTCGTAAAAAATCTCGAAAGTTATTTCGAAAATATGCAAGCTCAACTTTACAAGAGCATATTAAAAAAACATGGAAAGATAGTTTTAAACATAGAGATTTTCAGTATTGGAAAATTGTTATTCAAGGAGAAGAGATAGATATGGCTTCATTTATTCATGCCTACAAAATGGTGAAATGGTATGAAATGAAAAATGGAAAAGGAAAACGAAACTATCAAGTTACGCCTCAGAATCATGGTCGTATGATTTTGAATTTGGAGGATAAATTATCTTTGTCAGATGCTGTAAAAGATTGGGAGTGGCTCGATTTTCTTCACCTAAGAAGCATGACACCTATTGATTTCAATTGGTTGTATGAAATGCTAAAAGAGATAAAAGTAAAGCATCTTGAATTGCATATGCCAGTTGAAATTTTCCCAGATCAATTAATTGCTTTACCTACTTTAGAATCATTTTCCCTTCATGGAATCTCCCATCATAGTTATCTTGAAACTGCCAAGATTTCTATCAAAGAACCGTTGAAAGGAAATTTAAAGAAACTTTCTATTGGATATTTGACTTTAGAAAATGCGCATCATCTTAAAGGTATGACTCAATTGGAGAATATCAGTTTTCGTACTTGCCAGTTTGGGGAACCTGATTTTATTTCAAATTTTCAACATCTAAAACGATTGTCATTAGTTGAATGTAATTTAAATACTATTCCGAAGTCTTTTGAACAATTGACTCAACTTGAGAATTTAAATGTATCAAAAAATAATATTGAAAAATTAGAATTTAATTTTTCTGCATTACCCAACTTAAAGGATTTTGCTATCGCAAATAATTCATTAAGTTTTATCTCTGATACTTTTGATGGATGTGAAGCATTGGATCAAGTTCATTTGAATGAGAACAATTTGTCGGTACTTCCTTCAAGTTTTTTTAAAATAAATTCAAAATATAATTATCCGCAACTTCGAATTTATGCTCAAAAAAATCAAATAAAATCTATCGCTCCTTTAAAAAAACATATCGCTTCCAATTATCGTCCTTACATCAGAGAGGTGCGATTAGATGAAAATCAATTGACTGAATTTCCATCTATATTTTTTGAAATTATACCTGTACAATCTATTAACTTAGCTGAAAATCCAATTAAAGAATTGCCTGTGGCAGTTCAAGATTTAGATGTCCATATGATTAATTTTTCTACGGGAGGAATGAAAGTAATTCCATCTTATATTTTTAAAGGAAAAATGAATTATACCATTGAGATAAAAAATAAAGATATTCAATT
>CAKZSH010000174.1 GCA_937918905.1 uncultured Saprospiraceae bacterium | reverse complement strand
CACATTCACTTGAATGGTACAGGTAGACACATTGTTACAATCATCTGTTGAGGTATAAGTTGCAGGATAAGTTCCTTGTGGGACATCATTAAATGGCCCAAATCCATTTCCAAATTGCCATGCAACTGTAATGTTATAATTGGAACAATCGTCTGTAGCCGTTGTGGTTGGAAATGTAACCGTACCTGTACAACTGTTAGATGTACCTACTGTAATATCATTGGGACAAGTCAAGGTTGGAGCAGTCGTATCGATTACTTTAACTACTTGAGCATCCAAAAGAAACTCACTATTACACCAATCCACAGCCGTCCAAGTTCGAATAATTTGATAACTACCTGTTCCACAAATATTAAAAGTTTGATCCGTATGGTCAATGGCTAATTCACAAAGTCCTCCACTTGTAATCGGAATTCCTCCGATCGTCGGCTGACCTGCAATGGTCAAATCATTGGGATTTTGACTGCAATCCAAAACTGGTGCTTCAAACCCATCTCGATTAAGAGGAAAGACAACATCCGTAGTCGTTACCCTTTTATAGTAAACATATTGAGTACAAGTAGTTTGATTTCCAAAAGCATCCGTTGCAGCCCATATTCTTTCGATTTGAGCAGTTATTTCAAAACCTCCTTGTGGTGTGTAACAAGGTAAATCCGTAAAATTATCTACATACGATAAATTGATATTATTAGAACTCGTACAGTTATCTGAAACATTTGGAAAGTCGATAATATTTGGATCAGCATTTTCATAACAATATATATACGTATCCAAACATTGAATGGTAGGTGCCAAATTATCACTCACATTAATTATTCCTGAGCAGGAATTTCCACTCACCAAATGAGTTACCGTTCCTACGAGAGTTTCTCCTACTTGATTACAATCCAAAAGATTGTTGACAGGATTGCCATTGGCATCTACTATTGAAACTGAAAAATCATTGTGATCACATAATGGACTGGTCAGCAAAAGCATTGGAGTAACTTGAAATTCGCCATTACTGTCTAAAGCAACATTGACTGCTCCTTGACAGCCGAGCGTGCATTGTGCGTTGGCTTTTTTTACCCCAAAAAATAAAAAAGAAAGGAAGAAAATAACAATATATTTTCGAAAGGAATTCCATGCTACTTTTTCGCCCAAGGCAAAAAAGAAAGTCAAGTGAGTTCCTTTTCGGTTTTTGAAAATATTTTGTTTCATGTTACGGCTTTAAAACTCTTTCTCGTGTGTTTAGGTGTATATCTTTTTAGGTGTATATGTTTTCGAAAAAATATTGATCGAATTATTGTGACCAACATATACACTTATAAACATAAACACCTTTAAAAAAAAGAGTTTAACATGGTTTATACGTTTTTGTAGGAAATAGGTTGTTAAAAACTAGGGAAGTTAGGTCTTGTGAAAAAGGGGAATATTGTTTGAGTTTTTGGAAATTAAGCAAAGGTGCTCCTCTTAGACAAAAGCTAAGAGGAGCCATCCCAAAAACCAATTGTTAAAGGACATCTTAAACGTTGAACGTTAAATGTTCGACGTCAAACGTTTAAGTAAATTTAATCTCTATATTTTTTAGAGCGATCGTATTTTCCTTTCTTTTTAGTCAATTGGAACGCTACAGTAAACTCATGCGATCCTGAATTGTATTGTTGAAATTCGCCCATATAAGCATCATAAGTATAGAAAAATTGAAGGTTTTTATATTTAGTACCTACCAAAAATCCCAACGCACCTCCATCTCCTGTTCGGTAAGTTAAACCTGCAATTAATTTTTCTTCAAGGAATCCTCCTCTTACATTCATATCAATTTGGAAAGGAACACCTCTTACTTTTTTTACTAAAAGAGAAGGCTCTACGTACATATTTTTTTCAGCAATATCAAGACGATGACCAGCATTGAATAAGTAATACTTGATAATTCCACTTTGATCGTCACCTGCAATTTCATCTAATTTATTTCTAATCAAGTTAGGAAAAGAAATACCAAAGTAAGTTCCTTCTGGCAACTCCGCATATGCTCCAAATGAAGCATCAAAAGTTCGAATACCATCTACTGCATCTTCGATCAATTCATCTCCAGCATCATATAATGCTTCTTGAAAAATGCTATTATTAAGACTAGTTCGGTGAAATTCTGTTGACATCCCGAATCCTAATTTTACATCTTTGATGTCGTAACGGAACGCATAAGATAACTGCATTCGGTAACGTGTAAATGAAGCAATATTTTCTGTAAATAATAATGCTCCAATTCCTAAACTTTTACCAACAGGGCCATTGTAACTTACAGAGTAACTCTCAGGAGCTCCTGTAAAACCCGTCCATTGGTTACGAACATTTAAAAAGAATTTATGATTATCACGATCAAAACCTGCAGTTGCAGCATTGATTAACAGCTTGTTTGCTTGGTAGTGATTAAAGATCGCTTCCTCTTGTGCGTTCATAGTCGTCAAAAAACAGAAGCTAGCGATAAGAAGTATTAATTTTTTCATGTTTGACATTTTTATATGCTCAATCGCAATGTTTGTTTGTTTTTGAAAAAATAAAACTGCGATAGAATGATTTTTTTATGAGCCAGTTAAATAGTTTTGAAACTATTTAACTGGCATTTATTTTAAGGAAAATATTATCGAACTATTGAAAGTGAACCTTTGATGACTTGTTGTGCACCACTTGGATCTTCATATTCTAAGATGTAGAAGTAACCACCTTCTGCAAGGATTTCTCCCCGTGTTCCAGTTCCAGCCCATGAATTATCATATTCATCGACTTGGAAAACTTCTTGTCCCCATCGATTATAGATGGTAACTTTTACAGGTTGGTTTTCAACACAATTCACATAGAATACATCATTGAATCCATCTTCATTTGGAGAGATCGTTGATCTTGCCGTCAAGCAATCTGTACCATAAGGCACTTCGAATTGACTCATAACAGCTTGACAGTTATTCGAGTCAGTTACTATCAATACATGTATTCCACCTCTTAATTCTTCAATAAAAGATTCCTCTGTAATTTCATCATCCCATTGATATGTATATGGAGCCGTTCCTCCTATCACAACTGCTTCCGCTCTTCCTGGAGAAGTTTCAACAGTAACTTCGATAGATGCCGGACTTACAATATCTATGGTTCTAAAAGTTTCTACTCCATTATCATCTGTTACCGTTAAGGAATAAGTTCCTGCACATAAATCTGTAATCGTCGAAGTAGTTTCACCATTGCTCCAATCGTAGAAATATGGTCCTGTTCCACTATCAGGTGTGAATCCAATACTTGCATCACATTCATCTGGACAAGAGATTTGGTTTATTGCTAAACTACCTCCAATTTCACAGCTTGGTAAGTCAACCTCTACCTCAGTTGTACATCCGTTAAAATCCGTTATTGTTACAAAATACATTCCTCCAACTAGATTTGAAATACTTGAACCAGTTCCAATATCATTTCCACCCTCATCTTTCCAAAGGAATTCATAATCATCTGGATTTCCAGGAATAGGAGTTCCACCTACAACACTTAATCCGATTGATCCATCTGAACAAGTTGGAAGGTCTGGTGGTGTTACACTTATTCCATTGGTAGTAAGTACGTCTGCTTCAACAATAACTCCAGATGTTCCAACATTGAAGCCCATCATATCAGTAATCATTACTTGGTAACATCCACCAGATAAACCTGTTAAACAAGCAACTGCTTCAGTTGAAATAACATTACCATTACAATCCGTCCATTCATAAGAATAAGGTTCAACTCCACCTGCAACATCTACACAAAAGCTACCATCAGCATCTCCATTACAAGTTACATTTGTAAATGTTCCTGTAATTTGAATTAATTCGCTTACTGTAAATTCCTCTGAAACAAATACACATCCTTTAGAATCAATAATAGTTACATCATAATTTCCTGGGCATAAGCCTGAAGGATCAGAACTGTTAAAACCGTTACTCCATTGGAAAGTATATGGTAACATTCCTCCTGTTACTGTTATATCAATTGCTCCATCACAGTTTCCTGCACTTGCATTTGTGATGATTGTATTTGTAATCTGAATTGGATCTGGTGCCAAAATTTCTACTTGAGTTGCAGGCAATTGATTGCCACTTGCATCCACACCTGATATCAAATAAATTCCTGCAGCTAAAGACCCAAAAGTATAAGTATGTGAGTTACTTGTTACTGTAACTGGATTTCCTCCAAGAGGCGTACATGCTAAAGTAAATGGAGGATTACCACCAATAAGCGTAACCGTTTTACTTCCATCAGTAGCATCTGGACAACTTACATGTTCCAACTCAATAGAACCAACACTTGGTGATTCTCCTGCAATCTGAAGCGCATTTGAAATATTAATACATCCGTTGGCATCTGTTACAGTTACCGTATATCCACCATCATCTGGATCATCCGTATCACAAAGTCCAGTTACATCTTCACTAGTTGCTCCTGTACTCCATTGATAAGTATATGGTGCAACACCACCTGCAGGAGTCAAGTCAATTGCTCCATCACAGAAATCAGTTTCATCTTGAATAGTGAAAGTCATAGTTACTGAATCAGGTTCAGTCAATGTATAGGTTTGAACCAAAGTAACCATATTTGCATCTGTAATTGTTACAGAGTATATTCCTGCTTGTACATTAAAAATACTTTCAGTTTGTGCAGAAAAATTATTTGGTCCTGACCAAACCCAACCATAAGGTGTAGCATCTCCTACCGTTACTAATTCGATAGAACCATCACTTCCTCCATTACAAGTTATATCAGTTTCAACTACTGATTGAACACCTAAGCTATTTGTAATTGAAGCAAATCCTGTAACAAAACATCCTGTTGAAGGATCAGTTACGGTTACTGAATAAAGATCTGCTGATAAGTTATTGATGTCTTCAGTAATTGGATTAAAATTAGGATCGTTACTTGCACTCCATTGGTAATTATAACTTCCAGTAGGAGATACAATTAAATCAACAGCTCCGTCATCACCTACAACACTTTCATTAGTTATTACAAAATCAAGTGTAAATACTTCTGGTTGGATGATGGTATAAACATCTGAAACAGCACATCCATTTGCATCAGTTACTGTTGCTGTAATATTTCCTCCACATAATCCTGAGACAGAAGTTCCAGAATCGCCATTACTCCAGTTAACAGAATATCCACCTGCTCCACCTGTGATTGCTAAACTGATAGCACCATCACAATTTCCTGCACATGAAGCGTCTGTAACAGTAGCCACAACATTAAGTGCAGAAGGTTGTCCTACTGTAATTGCGTTTCCTATTTTTGTACATCCATTTGCATCAGTTACTGTTGGAGTATAACTTCCCGCAGAAAGATTATTGATCGTTTGACCAGAAGCACCGTTACTCCATGATACATTATATCCACCTGTTCCGCCTGAGATATTTAAACTAATAGAACCATCACTTCCTCCATTACATGAAGTGTTAGATGGATTTCCTACTATAGAAATATCGTTAGGTTGTGAAACTGTAATTGCACTTCCAGTTGCTTGACAACCATTTGCATCAGTAATAGTGGGCGTGTATGATCCAGCAGCTAAATTACTGATTGTCAATCCTGACATACCATTACTCCAACTTGCTGTATAAGGTGCAGTTCCATTTGTACCAGTTATAGTAATAGTACCTGTGTTATTATTAAAACATGTTAAGCTATTCGAATTCACTAAACTTACTCCGATAGTAATTCCATCATTGATGGTTACTGTAGCTGTTCCTGAACAACCATCAGCATCAGTTGCAGTTACTGTGTAAGTACCAGCAGAAAGTGTATTGGGATTTACGCCCCAATTATAATTATAAGGTGCAGTACCTCCTGTTGCATTAGCAGTTGCAGTTCCATCACTTCCACCTGCACAAGTTACATGTGTACCTGAAGCGGTAACAGTAACAGTTGGGCAATTAAATGCATCAACTGTAAATGTTTGTTGTCCAGTACATCCATTAGCATCGGTTGCAGTAACTGTATAGTTACCAGCAGCTAAGTTATTTACAGTAGCAGTTGATCCAACATTTGGACTCCATGAATAATTATATGGTGCAGTACCTCCTGTAGTCGTAACTGTAATAGCACCATCATTTCCTGCAGATGTTTCATGTGTAATGTTTCCAGAAATGGTAAATGGTAAACATCCTGTAGCTACAGAGAAAGTTTGCTCTGCTGTACATTGATTGGAATCAGTTACTGTAACAGTATAAGAACCAACTGTCAAACCACTAATGTCTTCAGTCGTTGATCCATTTGACCAAGCAAATGTGTAATTAGGTGCGCCTCCTGAAACTGTAATGTCGATTGCACCGTCATTACCAGCACCAGTTACATCTGTAATATTTGCAGTAACATTAATTGGAGCAGGATCAGAAATTGTAAATGTTTGTTCTGCTGTTCCACCTCCACAATCAGTAACAGTAACTGTATAACTACCTGCTCCCAATCCTGAAAGATCTTCTGTATTAACTGAATTTGACCATGCAAAGGTATAACCAGGAGCACCTCCTGTAACTGTTAAGTCTAAGGCTCCGTCAGTTGATCCTACACAAGAAGGATTGGTTGGAGTTGCTGTCAAGGCAAGAGCAGCTAAGTTAGCAGCCTCTGTCGTACATGTGTTTCCTAAAAAGTCAATCACATCATCAGTAGGTCTAACTGAAATCTCCACAGCAAATGGTGGATTAGCATTTGGTAGTGCTCCCAAATCAAGATCAGAAGTCGAACCTGCATTTCCAATTACATCAAAGCATATTTGATATAGAGATTGACCAGGCATAAGACTTAAACCATTCGCCATATTATTACTCCATAAAAGTTTTGCATTTCCATCGTTTGGAAAACCTACAAGGCTACTACCAATTTGATTAGCAACCATAAGTGGATCACCATTTCCAAAAGCAAAACCAGTAAAATCTAAAACTGTTTGATCCCATTCCATTCCGTATTGCATACTCCCAATATTCGTAAAACCATCTACTACTCGAATATCAATACATACATTGCTACCTATTTCTACTTTTTCACAACAATCCCATTCTAATTCCAAACCGTTAAATGTACCTGTAACATTCACTTGCCCAGGAATCAAATTAAGATCTTGAATTCCGTTATTATTTGCTGCTTCAATCGTACCTCCAAAAGTTATATCGGATGAACTACCAGTAGCACCAATAATATCAAAACATACTTCGTAAACTGGAACATTATCATTAACTGTTACTCCAGCTTGATTACTCCATGCTACGAATATTCCTCCATTTCCAGTATTAGATAATCCAAAGTTTCCAACTGCAGGTGGTGCAGGAAGAATTAAATTAAGTGGGTTCCCTGCTGTTGGGCCAGGAGTACCCGTTGAAACTGGAAGTGGTTGACCATTGCCATCTAAAACATTAGCGAAAGTCATTACTGTTTCGTCCCAAAATATTTCATATTGAAAACTACTTACTTGATCAAAATTAGTTACCGTAAATGGTACACATACTTGATCCCCTGTCTCTCCACTTACTTCTCCTGCATCAAAAGTAATGTCTCCAGTATTTCCACCACCACAACCAGCACCTCCAGTTACATTTACCGAACCATCATTAAGAATAGGATTAATTAAGTTACTATTTTTTATTACCTCAATATTTCCAGTAAACTCTACATCAGAATTTCCTTGTCCTACTAAAGTAAAATATATTTCAAAAATTACTGTTCCATCACAAACCGTTTGACCGTTACCATCTTGCCATGAAACAAATAAGGTATTATTATTATTGTTAAAACTACCAACTCCTCCTCCTGTAGGATTTGTTAATCCTGGTAAGTTACCTTGATAAACACCTCCAACAGAATCGAAAGAAACCAATGCTGGATCCCAAGTTAGGTTAAAACCAAAACCTTCAATATCTTCAAAATTATCAACTGATACTTGAACCACTCGCTGGTCTCCACAACTTCCTGACTCATCAGATGCTGAGAATGTAACTGTACCATTTCCTGCACAACCCATTCCGTTGACAGTAAATGTACCATCAGAAACTACTAGGCCTCCATTAGATACAGACAACTCTTGAAATGAAGAGTTGACCACAAGTGGATTACCTGCAAATGAAATATCAGATGTTTGACCACCATTTCCTATCACCAAAAATTCAACGGTTAATATTTTATCACCATCATTTAGGGTATTTGGATAAGCACTTGCTAGGTCATCCAAATACTGAGCTGCAAACAAATCCGTAATTGTATTTGGTCCAATATTTCCTTGATTTGGATTTGGTGAATAAAAAAAACACGGTGTAGGATTATTAACATTACAAAGTATGTTATCATACGTTATAATATTTTGAAATTGTAAAACGGCATCGTCCCAAGTAACTTGGAATTCCAAACCAACAATATCTACAAAATTCTCTACGGTAATGTCTACAGAGACAGTCTGGCCAGGATCGGCACTTGTGGATGAAGGAGTAATATTAAACTCGACTTGCCCGATAGCTGAGAAAGCTAAAATCCACGCGGATAAAAATGTAATTAATTTCTTCATGATGTCCTAGTATGGGATGTTGGATGTTAAAGAATTTATTTAACAAAAATTAGTTTTTTAAACAATTGGTATTCATTCGTTTGTACATAGTAAAAGTATTCTCCCGAGGAGGGAAAAACTGAAGCGTCGATTTTCATTTGATGAAAACCGTTATTCATAGTTTTTTCAGTTGCGTAAATTTGCCTTCCTGAAATATCAGTAATTGTCAATGTAATATCTGTCGTTTCTTTTAAGTCAAAATTGATATATGTATAATCCGTGAATGGATTTGGATAATTATTTACTTCGATTTGATTCTCAACTGCAGCATCAATTCCCACAAGGTCTTCCATCACAATCTCTCCTTGTATTAAGGTTACAGGTATTGCCTCTTGCGCAACATTTACTACTTCAATTGCAGCAGGCGCACCTACAAATTGAAAATATACCGTATCGCCTACTTCCCCTGTCGCTTTCATTTTTACACTAAAAAGTATCGACCCGTCATCCTCGCTTACTCCCAATAGACTTTCATCTTCCCAAAACATTGGAAGCAAACCTCGATCTGTATTTGTGTTTAGAGAATCGATACCAAAATTTCCCTCATCCAAACCAGGCAAATTGAAATTTAATACTTCTAAAAATTGAGCTTTAGAAGAATCCCATTTCATTGTAAATTGCATTGCTATGAGGTCAGTAAAATTTTCTGCGGTAAGGTCTATTGTGAATTCCTCACTTTCATCTATTGTAGCAGATGAGAGAATTAAGACAGGATCCTGCGAAAGTGCAGACATACTAAAGAAGATTACCAAAAGAACGGTAAGTAGAGTTTTATGCATTTTTTTAACAATTGGTTGATTAAAAAATTTTATTATTCAAAAAAAGAAATTTCTTTATAAAGGTTTGTCCGTAACCTTTATTTCCAATTTTTTGATTCATAAAAAAATACCCAATGGGAAAAAAACGATAGTGTAAGTTTGGTAAAATTGGATGTCAAAATTTTAAATAATCGACATCTAGCTTGGGGGGCTAAGCACTCGTTTTAATCATGGGATTACAATTCGTTGTTTTACTATGAAGTTTTTTTCTATTCGAAAATAAAAAACTCCAATTATATTATGTTCTGGTTATTCTAGGCTTTTGGGAACCAAAACTTTTTTTGTCCTTGGCAAATACCAATTAATCATTTGCGGTGCAAATGGGGGGACAAATAGTTTTAAGGTGTTGATTTCAAAACATCTCTATAGTGTTACATAGTTTTGAGAACAACTGATCCTTTTTTTTAACAAAAACTGCAATACAAAATGATTGAAAACTATCTTTTAAAGTTTTTTGAAGATTGGGGGAAATTATTTATGAATTAACTTCCAAAAAAACTTTTTACTTAAAAGATAAATGAAGAGTAGGCTTCGTAAGCCTTAGTTGCAGTTCATGGGATATTAAGTTGGTTCCAGGATTTTATTTTTGGCTTTTTACCAACTAAACTTTTTTAGATGGCGCATAATGTTCATTCTTGGTAAAGCAAAGATAGGTTAACCCTAACATTTATTTCTACCCTAAAAATGGTATTTTTATAAAGTGATTTTTTATTATATGTGTCACTTTAATATTTAAATATACTGATTATCACTTAGTTACATTAATTTTTCCATAAAAAATACTGTCACAAAAGAAGCAAAAAATAAGTTGACATTACTTTAAACGTTAAACTTCTAATGTTTTCAACCTTTAGACCAATATCAAAACTAATGAAGATCATCAACAATTTTAGATTTTTTGATTTTGATTTTGATTATCATTTTGATTTGATTTGTCGTTATATTTGTCATTCATTAGAGTTAATTCTGAATGATAAATTTTGAATGTGTCGAAAACCTTGCATTTAATAGATTTTGAAATTCTCAATACAAAACTATTTAGAATAAACACTATTCAGCATCAATAAGATGTTAATTGGTCAATTTTGATTATACTTTGATTCACGTTAACCTGATAAACTAACTCACCAATTAACTAATCAACTTTTTAATATATCGATGTCCTTCACTAAATCATATCACATGAGTATTCACATGGAGAGAGGAAAAATCCTCTTACAGCAAGGCCGAATTGACATGGCGAAAAAGGAATTGCGATTGGAGTTGAGTCAAAATCCAAACAATGCTTATGGAATGGGGTTATTGGCACTTTGCCATTCGAGATCAAAAGAAAACAATGAAGCCGTTCAATTGATTGAAACCGCTATTGGACTCGAACCTAACAATACTTATCTTTTTTATCTTCAAGCTCATATCTATCTTCAAGCCAATCGAATCAAAGATGCCAAAGCTGCGGCTGACAATGGCTTGCTTTTAAGTCCTAATGAACCTTCTCTTTTTCAGGTCAAAGGAACAATTGCCTTGATACAAGATAATTGGGAGGAGGCATTGAAGTATGCTGAAAAAGGTCTGGAACTTGATGCTGAGAATGTTGATCTAGTCAATTTAAGAGCACGAGCTTTGATCCAACTCAATCGAAGAAAAGAGGCATCCTCTACACTTGATTATGCCTTGCACAAGTCTCCCGAAGATCCACTTGCGCATACGAATAAAGGTTGGGTAGCTATCGAAAATGATAATTATGATGAAGCCGTTACTCATTTTAGAGAAGCACTTCGATTAAGCCCTACATTTAATTTTGCACAAACTGGATTGAAGGAAGCCATCAAAGGAAAAAATATTTTTTATCGCCAAATCCTTAAATTTTTTCTATGGACCAATAAGATGACCAATCAAGGACGTTGGCAATTATTGATAGGTGCATTTATTATTTATCAAATCATTGTTTATTTGGCAGAAACCTATCCGAGTATTGCACCTTTATTTTATCCTTTTATTTTAGCGTATGTCATTTTTGCATTTTCGACTTGGATTGCTCGACCTGTTTCTAATTTATTTTTGAGAATGCATCCTCTAGGAAAATTAGCTTTGACTGATGATGAAAAATTAGCTTCTAATTTTATTGGTGGATTTATGCTAGGAGCTATCCTGAGTTTCATTTCCTATTTTGTTACAGGTTACGAATTTTGGATTTTCTTTGGCGCATGGTTCTTTTTAATGTTGATTCCGCTAGGTGGAATTTTTGGAATGAAAAAAGATTCAAAAGCAAGAAAATATTTGATGTTGTATGGCATCGGATTGGGCGTTTCAGGATTGTTATTTTTGTTTTTGCCTCAGTTTGAATTTTTTGCCTATGTCTTTTTGTTGGGAATTTTCTTCTTTGGATTTGCAGCTAATTATTTAGTGATGAAAGCGGCGAAGGAAATGTAAATATCTTACTATGAAAACCGAAAGATTACGCCTAAGAGTTCGAATAAGAAAAGGATTTAATAATTGGAAATTCGATTTTAAATTTTGGGATTTAATTGACAAGGAAAGTAAAAAGGTAATCGGTCATTGTGGTTTCCATACTTGGGATAAATCAATTCAACAAGCTGAAATTAGTTATGGGTTAGACAAAAATTTTCAAAAAAAAGGATTGATGTTAGAAGCCATTCGCCCTATCATTTTGTTTGGATTTAGGGAAATGAAACTAAAAAAAATCGAAGCATATATTAAAGTTAAAAACTTACCTTCTAAAAAATTAATTGCCAAATTAGGATTTGTTGCAGAAGAGGAAACTCCTAACCTTTCTAACAAAAATTATATTCAATACTTTTCTTTGCTAGAAGCTGATTACACAAAAAACTAATGGAGAGACATCTTTTGCATTACATTGTTATCTTTACTTCTAAACCAACTCATTATGGAAATCGCAATAAAAATACTTATCGGATTCGTCGCTTTTTTCCACCTCTATATCATGTGGTTTGAAATGTTCGCATGGACAACTCGTGGCCCCAAAATTTTTCGAAATTTCCCAAAAGATTTATTTCCAAAAACAACTGCATTGGCTGCTAATCAAGGATTGTATAATGGGTTTTTAGCTACAGGATTGATTTGGACATTCTTAATTGAAGATGAAACTTGGAGAGATAATATCGCTTTATTTTTTCTAGGTTGTGTTACTGTGGCAGGACTTTACGGTTCAATGACAGCAGATAAAAAAATATTTTTCCTTCAAGGATTGCCTGCGTTAATTGCTATTGGATTCATTCTAATACAATAATCCTCGATTGTTATTCACAGTTCAATTTTTACAGTTTCTTCCTCAGCGTTTTCGCTCTCAAATCTTCCCCATCATGACTCCAGCCTGGAGCGTAAAAAATATATTTTAATTTATCTGACCATTTTTTAGCTCGTCGAACATCTCGCCAGATGGCTTGATATTCATGCGTCATAACATAACCTGCATGGAATGATTCTATATTTTTGGTCAAGCCGTAAACTGGTTTTTCAAAATCTTTTTCTTCCGAAAATGTCCCAAACATTCTATCCCAAATAATCAAAACACCTGCATGGTTACGATCTAAATATCGAATATTAGAAGCATGATGTACCCGATGATGAGAAGGCGTATTAAAAATAAATTCGTACCATGATGGTAATTTCTTTACCAATTCAGTATGCGTCCAAAACTGATAAAAAAGATTGATACTAATCATTACAAATATCATCAAAGCATCAAATCCTAATAATGGCAACCACAACCAAAACAAAAATTTATGCAACCGCTCCCCTACTCCTTGCCGCAATGCCGTCCCAAAATTCATATACTCTGAGGAATGATGCGAAACATGTCCTGCCCAAAAAAAACGTACTTCATGATTCATCCGATGAAACCAATAATAACTAAAATCATCTAAGAAAAATAAGAGCACCCATGCCCACCATTGACGACCAACAATATCTTGCAATGGCGAAATACTATGCAAATACATAAAAATAATAAACGCTAAAAGTTTTGGTAAAAACTCAACTACCGCCGAGGCAAGTCCCATCAAAATTGAAACCCAGGCATCTTTTTTATGATACAGATCAGGTCGCTCATGCCTAGCAAGATAGGCTTCAATTCCCAGCGCAATTAAAAAAATAGGTACAGCAAAAATAATAAGCTGATCTTTTGCTAATTCATCGAGGTAATATTGCCAATCCATAAACTTGAGTTTTGTTAATGCTAAGTTCTTGAAATAGTGTAATTTTTTTAATCATCATTTTAATTGTAATGAGTAAGTTTAGTAACGGTCAAATAATAAAGTTGCTCAGGAAATGGTTGAGTAAAATTAGACTTATTTTATTTTTCAACAAACCTTAAGTTTATATTTTAATGGTTTTTCTTTTAGTTTTTACAATAATACACCAAAGTAAAAAGGAACAACTACTTGGTGCACAAATACAACACAACCAAAAAACAAAAAGAGATTCCAAAATACTTAAAAAAAAAGAGCCAAAGCAACTGATTTCAATGGAACATATGTCGAAGGAGAAATTGATTATTGATGGAGGCGAACATCTATTTTTTTGGCTCAAGGTGATTTTATGTGGTTGGTCAAAATAGAAAATTCCCTATGCCATAGTCATTTGGGTCGTAGGTGGTTTTCAACTAGGACGGTTGAATAACTTAACCACCACCTGCTGAAAGTACGAGGTTTTAAACCTTTTCTGAGACCAATAAAACGAACGCTGCGCTTGTCGTACGCTGCGCTTGACGTTTCGAATAATTATGAATCAAAAATATTCGAATCGTCAAGCGAAGCGTACGTTTCCTCTATTTACCTTGTCACAAGACTTACTAAAAAAAACTCATTTGCCTTATTTTTGGTAACAACTCTGCAATAGTATATATCGACTAATGAAACAAATAAACTGAAGTAGTTGCCTTCAAATAACAGTCAAAAAATTAACTAGAAATACGCCCTTAAACTTCTGATGAGAATAATTCTTACACTTATTTTAACTAGTCTATTGACTCAAGTTGCTTTTTCCAAAAGCAAAATTGATAGCCTATTAGTCGTACTCCAAAATACGGATGAAGACACTATCATGGTTAGTGCATTAGAAAAATTAAGTTGGGAATATCATCGAACCCATCCTGAAAAAACAGTCTACTTTGCTAAAAGAGGGCTTGAAATTTCCAAAAAATTAGAATATCCAATTGGCATTATAAAAGCCAAAAATATACTCGCAGTCGGTTACAGCATTCAAGGTAAGTTGGATCTGGCTATTGAAAATTTTAAAGAATCCATAAAACTAGCAGAAGAAACAAACAACCACATTCATATCTGTAGAACTTATAATAACTTAGGTCGAACGTATATGAAAATAGAGGCTTTTGATAAAGCGGTAGCTTATTATCAAAAGGGGGCAGAGTGCTCTAATCAATTTGGATTACGCCAACAAACAAGTGATAATTTACTCAATATGGCTACTGCATTGCAAGAACAGGGAATATGGGATACTTCTTTAAAATATGCAGAAGAAGCACTTCAACTTGCCCTTACCCTCAAGGATAACCATCTCATTTGCGATGCCCATAAAACAATTGGAATTAGTTATAGATATGAAAACAACCTAGATGAAGCCATCAAACATCTTGAAATTGCTTTGGATTTTGCAAAGAAAAATAAAGATAAAGTGGGAATGTCTAGCATTTTCAACCAATTAGGTATTACTTATTCAAAGAAAGAAAAACCTGAAAAAGCACTTCAAGCGCATCGAAATGCATATACCTTTTCCTCAGAAATCAACTATCAAGAAGAGACCGTTTTTGCACTCCAAGAATTGGCTGAAATTTACTTCGAACAAAGTCAGTTTGCCAAATCTATTGAAAAAAGCATGGAAGGGGTTCAAATTGCTGAAAAATTAGGTGCTCTTAAAAGAGTCACAATTTTTTATGAAATATTAGCAAAAAACTATGCTGCTGAGGAGGATTTTTCTGTTGCATATGTGTACCATACTAAACTTAAAGCAATCGGTGATAGCTTATATGTAATAGAAAAAAATCAAAAACTTAATGAATTAAAAATTCAATTCCAAGTCGAACATAAGGAAGCTGAAAATCAACTCTTAAAAGCACAACAAACAAAAGATAAACTTACAATTCAAAAAGCGACTCTTGCATCTACTGCAATTGTTATTGCATTAATTGCAGTTTGTATGATTGCATTTTTGCTATACAAAGGATTTAAACAAAAGCAAATTCAGAGTAGCAAGTTAGCTGTGGAAATACAACGACGAACGCAAGAATTAGAAGAAACCAATGCTGACTTAAAAAAATCAAATAAAGAAATGGAACGGTTCAACCATATCGCTTCGCACGATTTGAAAGAACCCTTACGAAATATTATCAGCTTCACTAGGCTTTTGGAAATGCGATTGAAAAATCAAGAGGATATCGTTGCAAATGAATATTTATCTTTTGTAGTCACCAATGCCAAACAGATGAATACTTTGATTGAAGATGTCTTAGAATTTTCTAAAGTTTCCAATAAAAAAGTAGAAGTGGAAGATGTTGATTTATCCAAAACATTCCAACAAGTAATGACTACTTTACAGCCTCTAATGGAAGAAAAAACAGTTCACATTCTATGCGAAGCTTTACCTACTATTCGGTCTAATAAAGCTCAGATTTATATTTTGATGAGAAATATAATTGAGAATGGAATTATTTATAACAATCATCCTACACCTATCATTGAAGTAGATTATCAAACCAAGGATGACCATCACCTTATCAAAATCAAGGATAATGGAATTGGGATTGATCCTGATTATCATCTACAGATTTTTGATATGTTCAAGAGATTACAAAGCCGCCAAGAAGCCCAAGGTTCTGGTTTAGGTTTATCTATTTGCAAAAAAATCTCCTCTCGACTTGGTGGTGATATTTTAGTGGAAAGCATTCCCAATGAAGGAAGTACTTTTATTATTAAAATACCTGTCCAATTACCTTCACAACAAAAATCTACATCTCAAAAAAGACAACCTATCTTTAAAGTATTATCTTAGCATTTTATTTTCAGACCGCTTTGCTGTCAGAGGACAGATCGTTGCCTATGGCAACTGTGAGGTCGCTTCGCTGTGAGACTAACGATTTTTCGATTCATACGATTTTCGTCAGTCTGATAGCGAAGCGATCTCTCTGTTGCCACAGGCAACAGTCTCTCCTCTGACAGCAAAGCGGTCTCTTCAAAAAATTTAACATGAGCGAAAACAATTTCGATTTACTCATTGTGGGAGCTGGTCCGATTGGGATGACTTGTGCTATCGAAGCTCAAAAAGCAGGACTTAAATATATTGTTATTGAAAAAGGAGTGCTTGTTAATTCATTGTATCATTTCCCTACCAATATGACTTTTTTTTCCACTTCTAAAAAATTAGAAATCGGAGGTATTCCTTTTATTTCACATAATGAAAAACCTACGAGGAGAGAAGCCTTAGAATATTTCCGTAGAGTAAATGAATCATGGAAACTAAATATCAACTTTTATGAAAAGGTACTGAATATCAAGCAGTTAGCATCTCATTCCTTCAAAATAGAAACTTCAAAAAATACTTTTAAAAGTAAGGCAGTCGTTGTGGTTACTGGTTTTTATGACATTGCAAAACAACTCGGTGTCGCAGGGGAAAATTTACCGAAGGTCAAACATTATTACGATGATTGGCATCCTTATATTGGTCAAAAAGTAGTGGTTATTGGAGCCGCAAATTCTGCTTGTGATGTAGCATTAGAATTATTTCATAAAGGTGCTGAAGTGACTATGGTAGTACGGAAAGAAACGATCAGTCCTCGTGTAAAATATTGGATCAAACCCAATATCGAAAACCGTATCAAAGAAGGTTCAATCAAAGCTTTTTTCAATAGTAATTTAAAAGAAATAAAACCTCAGGAAGTTACGATCAAAACTATTGACGATGAAATTATTATTGCAAATGATTTCGTTTTAGCCATGACAGGCTACGAACCCGATTTTGATTTTTTTAGAAAAATAGGAATGCAATTCGAAGCAGATGAGTATGATACACCTATTCATAATCAAGAAACTTTGGAGACCAATATTCCAAATCTCTACATCGCTGGTGTGATTAATTCTGGAAAATATACGAGCAAATTATTTATTGAAAATACTCGGCATCATGCTGCGTTAATTATTAATAATATTTTGGAGAAAAGGAAAAAAGAAACTTATAATGTTTAATCGAAAAAGACATTTAACGTAAATTAGTTTATTGGTTAATCAGGCAAACGTGAATGTCAATTCACCAATCAACTTCAAAAGAAAATAATAATTTGAACATACAAAATACATACCTTCCACTACTCATTATCTCAGGTATCATTTTGAGTATCTGTTCCATCAGTTGCCTCTCCATCGACGACTCTCCCGAACGGGAAGCTGCATTCCGAAAAGCGGTGGATACGGTTTACACTAAAAAATTAAAAGTATTTATTGTCGAACTGGATAGTATTTGTTCCAATCAAATGGATAGTCTTGTTCAAGGCAATATTGATTCTATCAAGCAAGTCCGATTAAAAGAAATCGAAAAACTAAAAATAATCAACCAATGATAAATATCATTTGCCATAGAAATCTCTTGATGATTGGAATCATTTTACTAACGTTTTTCGCTTGCGACAAAACCCCAATCGAAAGTCCAGAAGATCGTCAAGATAGGATTGATGCCGCCGTAATTGAAAAACTCGATCAATACCGTAAAAATAAATTGAGCACGTGTAAAAAAAATGCACTCGTCCTAGCTGAAAAAAAAGTAGATTCTATCCTTATGGCAGAAGCCAAATTAATGGTAATTGGTAACATTGATAAACCTGATATTCCAATCAAACCTAATGCTCCCGAAATTTTAACCCCAAAAGATTCAACTCCAATCAAGCCTTTATTCGAAGAAATTCCAGATACGGTAAATGGAATAAAGGAAGAATAGAACATACAAGTTGACGAATGCTGCTGAAATGGCACACACATGACGCAGATGCGGCGGATTTGTAAGGATTCTCCTTTTAACGTATTTGGATTTTTTTTGGATAAAAATCGTAACACCTCTTTTGAATAAGATTCATACAAATCCGCCGCACCCGCATCATCTGTGTGCCATTTCACCAGTATTCGACAAATTCCTAAAACCATAAAACATCCTCCATTTCTCCTTTCCTCACAAGGCAGCCATAATTAAAAAAAACTGTCCATTAAAGCATACCGTTAAAAATCCGTTAAACTCATTTTTCTTCTTTAAGATCTATTGCGATTTTTGCAAAAAAATTCTCATTTTTGAGGGCTTTTTTGAAATAACATAATTGTTATTATTTTCAATAAAATTAAGTCTAAATAAATATGCAGACATCCGTTGACATTGAGGCGCTTAATCAACAAATCTATATTGAAAGTGCTTTTGTAGAAAAATTAAATGAAGAGACCGCTAAAGTCATTGTAGGTCAAAACCATATGATCGAAAGATTATTATTAGGATTATTGACCAAAGGGCATATCCTTTTGGAAGGTCTTCCAGGATTGGCCAAAACTTTAGCGATCAACACCTTATCATCCGCTATTGATGCTGAATTTAGTCGTATCCAATTTACCCCTGATCTTTTGCCAGCCGATATTATTGGAACCATGATTTACAATCCCAATAAAAATGAGTTTAACGTACGTAAGGGCCCCGTTTTTGCCAATTTCGTTTTGGCAGATGAGATCAACCGTGCTCCTGCAAAAGTTCAAAGTGCCTTGCTGGAAGCCATGCAAGAGCGACAGGTAACGATTGGAAATGATACCTTCAAGTTAGAAGAACCTTTTCTAGTTTTAGCTACGCAAAATCCAATCGACCAAGAAGGAACCTATCCTTTGCCAGAGGCGCAAGTCGATCGTTTTATGCTCAAGGTTTTGGTGGACTATCCTAATAAAGAAGAAGAACGTGAAATTATTCGTCGAAATCTTCAACCTGGTGGTTTTCCAAAAGTCAACCAAGTGGTCACGACGGAGACCATCATCAAAGCCAGAAATGTGGTGAAGAAAGTTTACATGGATGAAAAAATCGAACAATATATTTTAGATATCGTTTTCGCTACTCGCCAACCTGACCAGTATGGTTTGCCTAAATTAAAACCATTGATCAATTATGGAGGTTCTCCAAGGGCAAGTATCAATTTGGCTTTGGCTGCTAAAGCTCATGCTTTTCTCAAACGAAGAGGATTCGTAATTCCAGAAGATGTGCGAAGTATCTGTCATGATGTGATGCGCCATAGAATTGGGCTTACTTATGAAGCTGAAGCAGAAAATGTTTCGCAGGTAGATATCATCAATGAAATTTTAAATACAGTTGAAGTGCCATAGACGTCCAACGTAAACCGTCTAAAAAACATCCAAATTATTTTATAACTAAAATCAAATAATGTCCTATCACTTCAAATTTATCCTAATCATTTTCTTAGTTCCTATTTTTTCTTTTGGGCAAAAAATGGAGACTAAAGATTATGTCAAATCTTTGTTTAAAAATCATTCTAAGATTCAATGGATAAAACATTACAAAGGACGCATAGATGATTTGAATGATGTCTCGGTTACTTTAGGTTTTGATGGAGAAACTTGCAAAGGGCGATTGACTTACCTGAGAAGTAATCTTCAATTTGATTTGATTGGATCAATTGTAGATCGTCAAATTTATCTGGAAGAATTAGATTCTTCCAAAAAGGTCTCAGGAAGTTTGGAAGGAAAATTTTTAAAAAACACCATTTCAGGAAATTGGAGTAATTATAATAATTCCAAAGGAGGAAATCTTTTGCTTACTGAAACCGATCAGGAATTAAAATTCCCATCCTACTGTGGTGACAATAAGTGGATTAGAAAATACCAAGGGGCGATAGGAAAGGATCGAGTAGAGATTATTTTACAAAAAGAAAGTACTGATAAAGTCAGCGGTTTTATTTTTTACAGTAGAAAAAACAAAACATTTGCATTCAAAGGTGATATTGATGAACAAGATAATATTATACTAAAAGTCAAAGATCAATTAGGTGGAAATGTTCAAACCATCAACGGTAATTTGCAAAAGGATCAACTGACTATTGCTATCAAAAATGGAGATCAAAAAGAATTTACACCTAGTGATGGACTAACCATTGGTTGCATTGAATATGCGGATTATATGACAGGTTACGATATTACTTTTCCTAAAACTACCAATGCTGCGTTCAATCAAAGTATGAATGAAGAAACAGAAGCTTGGGTACAAGCCTGCAGAACTCATGCCACTAAAATAAAAAAACAAAGCACTTCTACCCCACCTCAAAAACGTGCTACCGAAAGAGGTTACGCATGGTCGGAAGTTGCGTTTTTTAATAAAAATATCATTAGCGGTTTTATGACTTATAGCAACACTTGGACTCCTGGTCAAAAATTAATCGCATTTAATTTTGATTTTGAAAAAAACAGTTCTCTTTATTTAGAGGACATTTTTGAAAAAAAGAAAGACTTTAAAAAATACATTAAAAACTATATCAAAAAAGAAATCAAAGACCATAAATATTATTCCAATTCAGATTTTAAAAAATGGGTTAAAAAAAATGAATTCTCTTATTTTACAATTCGACAAGAAGGAATTTGTTTTAGTACAAAATTTCATATGTTGTATGGTCGTCAAAGCATAACAATTCCATATCAGCAGTTAAAACCTTTTTTGAAAAAAAGTTTTTTAAAGTCATTAAAAGGGAATTAGTGACTCGTAACTCGTGATTTGTAATTCGTTCGAAAAACTTAATTAAACGAATACAAATTAAAAGTTACGAGTCACGAGTCACGAGTCACTAACTTACGAAATACATCGGTCAACCCAAAAATATCGCCCACGGCAAAGCGGCCATCATGTTACAAGATCACAGCAACCCCGTAAGTTATCGAAACATCTGGGTGCGAGAGTTATAAAATTATTCGACACGTTCAAAGTAGCTGCGGGTTTTAACCCGCAGTAAAAAAAATAATTTTTGCAAAAAATTATTTTCAAAAACATTTAAATAAATATTCTGCGGGTTAAAACCCGCAGCTACATAATGGATACAAACGAACTACTAAAAAAAGTACGAAAGATAGAAATCAAGACCAAAGGCTTGAGCAAACATATCTTTTCAGGAGAGTACCATAGTGCTTTCAAAGGTAGAGGAATGTCCTTTAGTGAAGTTCGAGATTATCAATATGGCGATGATGTTCGAAACATTGATTGGAATGTAACCGCACGTACAGGTTCACCCCACGTCAAAATATTTGAAGAAGAAAGAGAGCTAACGGTGATGTTATTAATTGACGTAAGTCGATCTTCATTTTTTGGAAGTGTCAAACAAACTAAAAATGAAATCAATATTGAGATTGCTGCAGTCCTTGCATTTTCAGCATTGAATAATAATGATAAAGTAGGTGTAATATTTTTTTCCGATAAAGTCGAAAAATTTATCCCACCTAAAAAAGGAAAACAGCACGTCCTTCGAATCATTCGTGAGCTACTCAATTTTGAAGCAGAAGATCAAGGAACCAATGTCGGAGTCGCTTTGGAATATCTCAATAGTTTGATTAAAAAAAGATGCATCTGTTTTGTGCTCTCTGATTTTTTAAGTAAAAATTATGAAGCACCACTTCGTATTGCTAAACGACGACACGATGTGGTAGGTATTCATATCATCGACCCAAGAGAAGAAGTGCTACCCAATGTAGGTTTGATTCGAGCAGTAGATTCAGAGACCGGTGCAACCCGTTGGATTGATTCTAGCCGTAAAAAAGTTCGACAACAATATTCCGATTGGTTTCAAAACAACATGAATTATTTTAAAGATACTTTTATAAAAACTGGTGCAGATTCTGTGACGATTCGCACCAATGAATCATATGTAAATAAATTGTTAGAATTTTTTAAAAGAAGATCAAAGTAACGGTGAACTGTGAATGTTGAACTGTGAATGATCTAGGACGGCGAGTTTTCTTCATTCAAAATTCATCATTCAAAATTAAAGTTCTTTGACAAATTCCGTGGTCAGTTAAAACACGGAATTTGTCAAAGAACCAAAATTAATATGCGAATAGAACACTTAGCAATTTGGGTAAATGATTTAGAAGTGATGAAAAAATTTTATCACAAATATTTCAATGCTCAAAGCGGTGAAAAATATAATAACAAAAAGAAGCAGTTTACTTCCTATTTTTTATCATTTGAAAATGGTGCAAGACTTGAAATTATGCATCGATCTGACATTGCAAAACAAATAGGTAAGAAAGAATTGATTCAAGGATTAGCACACTTTGCGGTCTCGGTAGGCAGCAAAGAAAAAGTAAATCAAATGACGGAGTTGTTTAGAACAGATGGTTTTGAAATTTTTGGAGAACCAAGAACAACTGGTGATGGATATTACGAAAGTGTTATTCTCGATCCAGAAGGAAACCATATCGAAATTACAGTATAAAAAATGCAAAGAATATATCTCATTATATTTTTATTTTTTTTGGTAAAAATCAGTACTGCACAGGTAACTTTTTCTGTGGAGTTTGATAGAGATACCATGCAGATCGGAGACAATAATGTTTACCGATTAAAGTTGGCGCATCCTGCTAATGTGACCATTCGATCTATTGATTTAAAGCCCATCCAAACAGATCCACTTACCAAAGAAGCATTTTATCAAGACACTTCATTTACTAACAACCCTGAAAAAATGGCGCAATTGGAAGAGTACTTTCGTTCGCAAGGGTTTAGTAAAGAAGTCATGGAAATTAAAAATTATGGTAATTGGACAGCTCCAGGAGATGCGATGATGCTGGCAGGAAGTGAAGCCAAATGGACCACTCAAAATACAGGTCAGCAAATTTTAAAAGAAAATGAACTCTCTTTTACTTTTTGGGAAGAAGGGATTCATAAAATCCTTTCTCCTATTATTGAGTATGAACAAAATGGTCAGCTTCGAACTACGACAGCACGAGATATTCAAATTTTGGTTGGTTCTCCTTTGGAAAAAGAAACTCAACCTATCGACTCTTTAACCGTTGCTCCACTTAAAACCATCATTGATGAACCATTCGATTGGGTTCAAGATTTTTTGATTCCAGCAGGAATGTTTTTGTTGGGCTTGATTCTTTTGATTGGTTTGATTTATCTGGTGATGAAGAAACGAAGTGAGCCTCAAGCCGTCATCGAACCTCCCAAGGAATATATTCCAGCAAGTGTTATTGCGATGGATAAATTACAAAATTTGAAAAATGAGGAAGTCTGGCAAAAAGGAAATATTAAAGAATATCAAAGTCAACTAACTTATATTATTCGAGAATATTTGGAAAATCGTTATGACATTAATGCATTGGAAAATACGACTTTTCAAATTGGACAAGATTTAAAATCACTTAACTTAAAAGAGAGTTTGCAAAATGATTTACAGAACATTTTGCAAGTTGCCGATCTAGTGAAATTTGCAAAAGCGGAACCTGATGCAAATGTCCACGATCAATTTATGGCAAAGGCAGAGGAGTTTGTTACATCAACTAAAAAATCAACTGCGCAGATTGAGCAAGAAAAAGCAGAACAAGAAATGGCCTATGCTCAAGCCTTGGAAGCATCGCAAAAGGAAGATTATAAATTAGCACGTTTGGATTATCGGTTGTATGCGATCTTGCTTGATATTCCGTTTCTCTTTTTACATGTCTTCCTGTGGTTTGCAATAGTTGCGATTCCACCTTCCATAGGTTTTGCAAAAGACGATATGATCGTAGGAGGAATATTTCAAGTTGTAGGCTTTTTAGTTTTCCTTTTTTTCCTTTTTGGCTATGCACCTGTATTCGGAGGTTCGCCAGGGAAACTGATTTTAGGGATGCGAATTTTTAAAGAAAATACTCAACAAAAAATCTCCGTATGGCAAGCCGTTAGACGAATGGTTTTTAAGTCAAGAGATATTTCATTCATATTGAGTATCGGTTCTGCGATTGCTAACAAACAACGTAAAGTCCGATATGATGAACGAACGGGGACGGAGGTTGTGATTAAAAGTTGATCGGTTAAATAGTGGATTTGTTAATTAGGTCAAAACACCGTGTGATTTTTTTTAACACGATATAGAAACCTAATCAACAAATTAACCAATCAACTAATAAACAAATTAATAGAATGTTACTTTCCATTTTAGAAAATATCAGTTTTTTAAATCCATACTGGTTTATAGGATTGCTCCTTATTCCAGCTATGGGCATTTGGTATTTTTTACAAAGAGAAAAAAGATACGCGAACTTAAATCTTCCAAGTCTTGAAGCATTTGAAGAAAGTAGTTGGAGAGGAAAATTAAGAATCCTTTTGCCCATCCTTCGAGCATTGACGGTGGCAGCTTTAATTTTTGCTTTAGCTCGTCCTCAAAAAACACTTAAAGAACAAGAGATAACTGCTGATGGTGTGGACATTGTTTTAGTGATGGATTTGTCGAGTAGTATGTTAGCACAAGATTTTAATCCTGATCGTTTGGAAGTAAGTAAAATGGTCGCTTCTGACTTCGTAGACAAACGAGAGTATGATCGAATTGGCTTGGCAGTTTTTGCAGGAGAAGCATTTACCCAATGTCCTTTGACTACCGACCATCGAGTTTTAAAAGAATTTTTGGAGGGATTGCAATGTGGAATTTTGGAAGATGGAACGGCTATCGGAATGGGATTGTCAACTGCCATCAATCGCTTAAAAGATAGCGAAGCCAAAAGTAAAATTGTCATTCTCTTAACTGACGGTGACAACAATGCTGGATACATCAAACCACTCACCGCTGCCGAAATTGCAAGGGAGTTAGGCGTAAAAGTTTATACCATTGGAGTAGGTTCAAGAGGAAGTGCAAGAACTCCTGTACGAAGAAGAAGCAATGGAGATTATGTGTTCGGACTAGCTGAAGTGAAATTTGATGAGGACCTTTTAAAACAATTGTCTGAAATGACAGGAGGACAATATTTTAGAGCCATCGACAAACAGAGTTTGGAACAAATTTACCAAACCATTGACCAATTAGAAAAAACAAAAATCGAAGTCACTACGATAAAAAGATATAGCGAAGAGTTTTATTTTTTCGCATTATTAGCAATTGTATTTTTAGTGTTAGAAATATTATTAAGGTATACGGTGTTTCGTACAATTCCGTAAACCCCCTACCCCTTTTGAATATCGAACAAGGAATAAGGAACAAGGAATGTCGAAGTTTGACGAACTAATGGTTATAAGGAGAACTCACAAGTATTCGTCAAACTTCGATATTCCTTGTTCCTTGTTCGATATTCGATATTCAAAAAGAGGTCGGGGGCTAAATTTTAAATTATGTTTCGTTTTGAAGAAATAGAAAATTTGTATTCATTTGGACTCATTCCGATATTGATTGGAGTGTTTTTGTGGATGTGGTATGCCCGTAAACGAGCGATGGAAAAATTTGCGGATGTTAGTTTGTTAGATCAATTGATTCCACAAATGAGTCGCTATAAGCATACCATCAAATTTGTATTATTAATGTTAGGATTGTCTGCATTAATCATCGCATGGGCCAATCCACAATGGGGAGCAAAACGAGAAAAAGTAAAAAGAAAAAGTGTCGATGTATTTATTGCCTTGGATATTTCAGAAAGTATGTTGGCTACCGATATTTCTCCTAACCGATTGGAACGTGCCAAAAGATTTGCCCAAGACCTTGTCGAAAAATTAAAAGGAGAAAGAATTGGAACGATCATTTTTGCAGGAAATGCTTATTTGCAAATGCCTCTGACAACTGATTACGCCGCAGCTGAAATGTTTCTCCAAAGTACCAATACCCGAATGGCCCCTACTCAAGGAACCGCCATCAGCGAAGCCATCCAACTTGCCGAACAATCATTTGAACAAGATAACAAACAACACAAAGCCATGGTCATCATTTCAGATGGTGAAAATCATGATGAAGAAGCACTTTCCAAAGCAAAGGAAGTTCGTCAAAATGGAATGTTGATTTATACTGTCGGAGTAGGTACCACTCAGGGAAGTTTGATTCCAGTAGAGATTGCAGGTTTTCGAGATTACAAAAGAGATAAAGATGGTCAAGCTGTAAAAACTGCTATCAATGAACAAATGTTAGCTGATCTCGCTACGGCAGGAGATGGTGATTATTTTAATATTTCTGATGGTGACAAAATTATCACCGCACTTCAAGAACGGATTGAGAAAATAGAAAAACGAGAATTTGAAACCCGTTCCTTTACGGAATATGAAAGTTACTTCCAATGGTTTATTGCATTAGCATTGTTATTTATTATTGGAGAATTTTTCCTTTCTTATCGAAAGAATAAATATTTGAAGGGGAAAGACATGTTTACCCCCAGCCCCTAAAGGGGAGCTTTTTTTCTTTGCCTTTCGGCAAGGAAAAAAGTTTAGGAATTTTGAAGAAGGGAAAAAGGGAAGACGGATTTACGATTTGAGAAGTTTTTCGGAAATCGGTGAATCTCCCTTTCACCAGTATTCGACAATACTTCTCAAATCGTAAATCCGTCTTCCCTTTTTCCCTTCTTCAAAATTTGCTATTCGATGATTTTTTACATACTTCAAAGTATGAGTTTTTAAACCTTTTATGTGTAAATACCTTTTTATGAAAACACCCAGTAACATCTATTTTTTTTCATATGCGCCAGCACATAAAAAAAAGGCTCTCCCGATGCTTCGGGAGCTGGAGCTATGATACATTACCATCTAAATAGAGCGAATCAATTATATAACTTAAATCGATTCGAACAATGTTGCCAAGAGGCACAAAAAGCACTTCAATATGATATAGAAAATGAACGAGCTTTTTTCTTAATGATGTTGTCCAACATTCAATTAGAAAAATATAATGAGGCCGAAGAGATTGGTAAAACTGCCCTCTCCTATAATCCCAATTCAGATGGAATTCTTTTTACGCTTGGTGTACTTTACAATCAAAAAGACGAATACCCCATAGCACGAAAATACCTAGAAGCTGCCATTCAAATTAATCCAGATAATAGTCAATATTTTTTCCAACTCGCAAAAAGCCATTTGGGTTTTAACCAAATCAAAATTGCCAAACGAATGTTGAACCGTAGCCTTTCCCTCAATCCTAACAATGAGGCTGCATTGAAGTTGATGAGTTTGATTGAACAAGAAACGGATGACTCAAAAGATAATGCCCTAAATCTGGCCGAAAAAGCACTTCGACTAAACCCTGAAGACGCACAAGCGCATTTTGTCAAAGCCTCGCTTTATTGGAAAAAGAAAGATTTCTCCAACGCAGAAACGCATCTTAAAACTGCTGTTGAATTACATCCACAAAACGAAGAAATGTTAGCTCTTTGGTTAGAAGCACGAACTCGTACTACTACTCCGTGGAATATTTTTATTAATTTTTTGATGGGGAAAAGTAGGAACCTTCTCCGACCTACTTTGATTTTAGGTGCTATTACTTTTATACCAAGTGTTATTATTTCAGATGGACAAACTCCACATTTTATAATTTGGATCATTGCTAGTTTATTGATGATTCCTATTTTAATCTTTTGGTGGATACGACCATTTTTGAAATTCAGTTTTTTAAATAAAAAATTTAATCAAACGTACTTCGAACTGGCCAACCCATCTTTACCATTTGAAATGTTGGCAACTCTAAATATTTTATCCTCCTTCATTTATTGGATTTCAGGAAATGGATTGTTCTTTGGTGTTGCATTTTTGAGTACCTTGCTAGGAGGTGCAATAGCACAATGGGAAAATATAGAATCGATCTATCCCGTTTATAATAAACCACTTCGAATAGGATTGATAATGGTTGCAGTTGTCTTGGCAGTAGCTTCATTACTTTATCTGCTCAATGGAATTTCTTTTTGAGACCACTTCGCTGTCAGAGGTCAGACCAGTCGCTTTGCTCCTTGTGAGATCGCTTCGCTGTGAGACTGACGAATTTCGGTTTCTACGATTTACGTAGTCTCACCTCTGACAGTAAGCACAGCGCACGGTCTCTCCTCTCACAGCGAAGCGATCTCAAAAAATAAATTTTAACAAAAAAAGAATTGCTAAAAAAAAATCTATTTACGAAATTTGTATCGCTTGAAAACGGAAATCAAAATATATCTTTTATGAAAAAAATCATTTTCACATCACTCTTAATTTTCATCGGACAATTGGTATTTTCCCAATCTGCACATAAATTATTGCGGAATGGAAATAGTGCTTACGAAGAAGAAGATTTTGCAACAGCCGCTGAAAATTATTACAAAGCATTGGAACAAGATCCTTCCAATATCAAGGGGAAATTTAACCTCGGAAATGCTACTTACAAAACAGATGGTTACGATGAGGCTATCAAACATTTTTCTTCGGCTGCCCAAATGGCAAAAGACGATCAAATAAAATCTAATGCGTATTATAATTTGGGAAATGCTCATTTTCAAAAAGCAAAAGCAGAGCAAGGTGAAGGATTAGAAAAAAGCATTGAAGCCTACAAAAATTCACTCCGTCTAAATCCAAATGATGCAGACACGAAAAAGAATTTAGCCCTAACTCAACGTTTGCTTCAACGCCAGCAACAGCAACAACAGCAGCAGCAACAACAACAAAATCAAGATCAGAAGGAGCAAGAACAACAAGAACAGCAACAGCAGCAACAACAACAGCAAAGTCAATCTCAAGAGAATCAAGATCAACAACAGCAGCAACAACCTCAACAACAAGAAGCTGCCAAAGACCTCAATAAAGAAGAAGCCATGGAACTTCTCAAAATTATGGATGATGAAGAAAAGAAAGTACAAGAGAAATTGAGAAAAGCTAAAGGCAATGGAAAGAAACCCGAAAAGGATTGGTAAATTTGTTAATGAGAAGACTGAGGACAGACTGTCCTCTGACCTCTATTTTTTAATTAAAAAAATTTGAACGATGAAAAAATTAATTAACCTCAGTTGTTTTTTAATGCTTTTTATTTTTCAGGCACAGGCTGAAGTAATTCAAGAAGAACCCCAATTTTCAGTAACGGTAAGTCAGGCTTCCGTTCTCTTGGGAAATTATATTGAAGTTACTTTTACTTTAAAAAATTCAAGTGGAAGTCAATTTGAAGCTCCGAAGTTTGAAGGTTTTGATATTGTCAGTGGGCCAAATCAATCGAGTAGTTTCAGTATGATGAACGGCGTGACGACTCAAAGTATTTCTTACACTTATTATATCAAACCAAAAGAAATTGGCAACCTCTATGTTGAACCAGCGTTTATTGATGCTGATGGAAAAACATTGGAGACTCAACCGATTGAAATTATAGTATTAGAAAATCCTGATGGTATTATTGAAAAACCTCAACGAAGATCACAGGGCAATATGGATATGTTCCAATTTCCTTCTGACGATTTTTTCAACTTCCCAGATATGGATGAGTTTTTCAATATGCCAAAAATAGAACGAGTACCTAGAGGAAATAACCAAGAGGAGAAAAAGGAAAAATCGAAGAAACCAAAGAAGAAAAGAAAAGTTTATAAAATCTAAAGTTACTTGATTGTTAAATTGTTTCGCTTCGCTGATGGTTAGATTGTTGTCAATAGATTTTGAGATAACAATCTAACCATCAGCGAAGCGAAACAATTTAACAATCCGTCAATCAAATCACAACGTGTTGAAACAATTAATTTTTTTATTTTTTTTAATTAGCTTTCCGATTTTATTACTAGGGCAAGTAACCTTTACTGCTACGCCTGATGTTAGAAGAATTGTCGAAGATGATTATTTTACAGTTACCTATACCATCACCAATGGAGATTGGACGAAATTCACACCTCCCCAAGTTAGAGGCATAATTCAAACAGGAAATCCTGCTCAAGAAAGTAGCACCACCATCATTAACGGAAAGGCGAGTACCTCCAGATCATTGGTTTACAATTACAAAACAAAGAAGGCTGGTAAGTATGTTTTCAAATCTGCGACTGCTACCGTCAATGGAAAAGAAATAAAAACTAAGCCTTTTACTATTGAGGTGGTCAAAGGGAAAAAACCCGCAGAAAATGACCCAAATATAAATCTCGAAGATCAATTTTTTGTAAGAGCAGAACCGAGTACCACCGAGGCAAGAGTTGGGCAACAGATTACAGTCAATTATAAACTTTATACCAAAATTCCAATTAGCAGTTATGACTTAGGAGAAGATCCCGATTATAAAGGATTTTTTGCAAAAGGTATTCGAAGATTTAGTTATCGTACCATGCGAGAAGAACTGAATGGAGAAATGTATACTACTAAAATTATTAATCGAGTAGCACTTTTTCCACAACAAGCAGGATTACTTACCATTGAACCTTATAATATAAACATAGGTATAAGCAAACCATCAACTGGAAGGCGAAATAGCTTTCGTTTTAATGAAGTTGAATTTTTTCCTTATGCTGTTGATACGGTACAAATTAATGTCAAACCTTTCCCTGCTGACAGCATCCCACCAAACTTTAGTGGTGCAGTAGGACGATATGAAATGCAAGCAAGTATTGACAAACGTAACATGTCTACTGATGATGCATTGACGATTACGATGTCAATTCAAGGCAATGGTGATCTAAAAAGAATCCAATCTCCAAAGATGGATTTAGGAGAAAAATTTGATGTGTACGATCCAAGTATTTTGGAGGAAAAAACTTTTGAATTTGAAGGAGAAATTCAGGGACGAAAGGTTTTTGAATATCAAGCTTTACCACTTGAAGCAGGGACATATTCCATTCAACCTCAGTTCACTTATTACGATATTGATAGTTCTAAATTTCTCACCTTAGCAGTTCCAGCAACTACGCTTAATGTCAAAAAAGGTCGAAAAAGAAGAGCTTCTTCTATTGTCAAAAAAGATGATGAAGCAAAAACAGAATTTTATCCAATCAAGGAAACGACAAGTTTGAGTACGCAAGGGAAATTCTTTTTTGGGTCTCCCCTATTTTGGGTTTTGGCAGTACTTCCATTTGTATTGTTGGGTGGAGCAATTGTTTATCGAAACCAACAACTTAAAAATGGTTCGATTGATTTGACGTTATTAAAAAGTCAAAAAGCGCAAAAGGTCGCTACTGAAAAACTGTCGCAAGCGGAAATTTTTATGAATGAAAATAATTCGAAAGGATTTTATGATGAAGTGTCCAAAGCGTCATTTGGATATGTTTGTGATAAATTAAACATTCCACTTTCCGAACTTTCAAAAGCCAATGTTCAAGAAAAATTACAATCCCTCAATGTTACTCAACAATACATTGACGATTTTATAAAAATCATAAAAACTTGTGAAATGGCATTATTTGCTGGAATGGATAATTCTGCTGCCATGCAAGAAACCTATCAAAATGCAAAAGAAGTGATTGTAAAAATTGAGAAAACGTTGGACGTTGAACGTTAGACGTTTTACGGGCCGTAAAACGTCTAACGTCCATCGTCTAACGTTTTTATCTTCCTTCCCATTTTATAAAGCCCTTTCTTCATTCCTTTTTCAATTTCATGAAAATCCATAGTTTCCTTCGCTACATAAATGAGCATCAACCCACGCTGTTCGTTGGGTACTTCTTTTTCTAAAACTTCATAAAGGGAATGCTTGTTGAGGCGATATGCTTCTCTAATTCTTCTACGGAGTCGGTTGCGATCTACAGCTTTGGAGAAAGCTCTTTTGGGTACTGTCAATGACATTTGAATAGGGAAATCACTCAACGGTGTTTCCATTTTTACCCAAACAAATCTAATAGGATATGAAATAAAAGAGTGGCCTTCTTTGAAGAGTTTGCCGATAGTTTTTCGGCTTTTGAGTCTTTCTTCTTTTCGAAAAGTAAAGTTCATTTAATGAATAATTAAAAATGAATAATGAATAGTTTCGAATAACGTATTCACAGAACTGTGAAAATTATTCATTATTCATTCTTAATTGTTCATTACTTGTTTCCTGATTGTTCATCAGAAACAGTCAATTTTAATCGACCTTTAGCTCTTCTTCGAGCCAATACTTTTCTACCATTTTTAGTACTCATTCTAGAACGGAATCCATGTTTGTTAGCCCGCTTACGTCTTGATGGTTGAAATGTTCTTTTTGACATGGTTATATATATTTTATTACCTTAAATTATGTACTTCCTTTAAAGGAGCACAAAGGTAGATTTATTTTTTTAAATTGACAATTATTTTAAAATTAATTTTAAATGCCAAATTCATAAGATTACCCGTTCATAGAAGCTAAGAACTCATCATTATTATGAGTGTGCAACATATTTTTTCTTAAGAAATCCATAGCCTCTTCTGGTTTCATATCAGCTAAGTGTTTTCTCAAAATAAACATCCGTTGCAAGTTCTCTTTATCCATCAATAAATCTTCACGACGAGTACTAGATTTAGTCAAATCAATCGCAGGATACATTCGTTTGTTGGCCAATCCACGATCTAGTTGTAATTCCATATTACCAGTACCTTTAAACTCTTCGAAGATAACCAAGTCCATTTTCGAACCTGTATCAACTAATGCTGTCGCAATGATAGTCATCGAGCCACCATTTTCAATATTACGAGCCGCACCAAAGAATTTTTTAGGTTTATGCAAAGCATTCGCTTCCACACCACCCGAAAGTACCTTTCCACTTGCTGGAGCTACCGTATTATATGCCCGAGCCAAACGGGTAATCGAATCCAATAAAACAACTACATCATGCCCCGATTCAACTAATCGTTTTGCTTTTTCCAAAACAATATTCGCAACTCGTACATGATTATCAGCAGGCTCATCAAAAGTAGAAGCTACTACTTCTGCTTTTACATTTCGCTTCATATCTGTTACCTCCTCAGGACGCTCATCAATCAAAAGTACAATGATATAACATTCAGGGTGGTTTGAAGCAATTGCATTAGCAACATCTTTCATTAAGAAAGTTTTACCTGTTTTGGGTTGTGCCACAATCAGTCCCCGTTGTCCTTTTCCAATAGGAGTAAATAAATCGATCATTCGATTTCCCATATCTTTTCCTCCAGCCTTTGGACTCGTCAAAGCGAATTTTTCTCTAGGGAAAAGTGGTGTTAAATAATCAAATGGTACTCGACTTCGAATATCCAATGGTTCTAAACCATTGATACGAGATACTCTAAGTAATGCAAAATACTTCTCTCCTTCTTTTGGAGGTCGAATCGCACCACAAACGGTATCCCCTGTACGCAATCCAAATAATTTAATTTGAGATGGCGAAACATAAATATCATCTGGAGAAGTCAAATAATTATAATCTGCTGATCGAAGGAATCCGTACCCGTCAGGCATCATTTCGAGAATTCCTTCTCCCTCAATGATTCCATCCAGTTCTATATTAAAAGCATTCGGGTTGGCTTTCTCGGATTCTCCGTTTCTTCTATCTCTATGATTATTTCTTCCACGATCTCTATCTCCTCCGTGATCACGATCACGATTTCTATTATCACGATCTCTATTTCTTGGAGTTTCTTCTTTTATCTCTTCTGGAGTTTCCTCGCCTGCTGCTTCCACCTCCTCTTCTGCCTCTACAGGATTTTCCTCTGGTTCTTCATAATTCTCTGCCTCTTCCAATTCAGGATCTTCCTCTTCAGGTTCCTCAAATCGAGAAGGACTGGAAGGGTTATTAACTTCTGCGATACTGACCTTTTTACGAGGCCTTTTCTTAGATTTATTTTTTTCTTCGTCTTTTTCCATGGAAACATCTTTTTGTGAAGAGGAAGGGGAGGATTCGTTTTCTTGTTTGCTCACAGCTTGTTCATCCAATATTCTATAGATGAGATCTTGTTTATTAAGCTTATTGAAATTTTTTATACCCAACTGTTTTGCAAGGTCTTTCAACTCTGGAACTAACATTTCATTTAATTGCAATATGTCGTATTTCATATTAGTAATAGATTTTGTGAAATCTAATTTTATTTGTTAATGTGTAGAAGTAAAATTATATGGTTTTAGATATTGTGGTGATTATTATGATTGAATGTTGTTTTATGTAAACAACATAAAACTAAAGACTACAGACTTATATAAATGCGGGATACTTTTTAGTGTAGACACCTATTTCATTTTCGCTATCTCAATACTTATTTTCAACTTTTGAAGTGGGAATAAAGATAGAAGTGCTGGTTTACTTAAAACTGTGAAATTTGAAAAAAATTGCCTTAAATCTGGAAAGTAAACCGTTAGGTGTGCATGAATTCTGACAGCGCAAAAATACATTTTATTTTTAAATTCAAATACTATCTTTGCTAAAATTATAAAAAGTTTTCCACAATGTACGATAGAATCAAGGAAAAGGATGCTTTTTTGCAGGAAAAAAAGAATTTAATTTTGATTTTTTTGTTTCAAATAAATACAAATTGATTCCTTTTCAAATGAATAATAATAGTAATACATGAAAAAAGAAGCAAAAAAACAATTAAAAGAATCGTACAAACAACATAAACCAATTATGGGCGTATTTCAAATCAAAAACACGGTCAATGGAAAAGTTTTGATTGACTCCAGTAAAGATATTTTATCTAAATGGAACCGACATCAAACTGAGCTTAGATTTGGAAAACACAGAAAAAAGAATCTCCAAAAAGATTGGAATGAATTAACCGCAGAAAATTTTAAATTTGAAATCCTAGCTGAATTAGCATATTCCGAAGAAGAAAATAGGAACTACTCAAAAGAAGTTGAAGTGCTCAAAGATATGATTTTAGAAGAGTTAAATATTGAAGAAGCAATGCTTTATTAGTTTAATAGATATTGAGATGACGTTTGAATTATTAGGAAATTTATTTTTATTAAAATTAATATAAACAGAAGTAAATGTTACGAGTCAATTTTATTAGAGAAAACAAAGACCGAATACTAAAAGGTCTAAAAACTAGAAATTTTAAGGATGAAGACTTAGCAATTGTTGATAAAATAATCGCTTTGGACGAAACTAGAAAAGCTACTCAAACTACTTTGGATAGTTCGTTAGCAGAGGCCAACCGTTTTTCTAAAGAAATTGGAAACTTGTACAAACAAGGAAAAAGAGAGGAAGCGGACGCTATTAAAGCTAAGGTTACTGCACTTAAAACTCATCAAGCAGAACTAAGTGCTACACTTAATAAGGCTCAAGATGACTTAGAAACTGAATTATTAAACCTTCCTAATGTTCCTCATGATTCTGTCCCTCCAGGAAATACGGATGAAGATAATGAAGTATTTAAGGCATGGGAAAATGACCTTCCCGTTTTGGGTAATGATGCACAACCGCATTGGGAATTGGCTAAAAAATATGATCTTTTTGATTTAGAATTAGGTGTAAAAATTACAGGTAGTGGTTTTCCACTTTATCGAAAAAAAGGTGCGAAGCTACAACGTGCATTGATTAATTTCTTTTTGGATGAAGCAGATGCTGCTGGTTATGAAGAAATTATTCCTCCTCACCTTGTCAATGAAGATAGTGCAAGAGGTACTGGTCAATTACCTGATAAAGAAGGACAAATGTATCATGCCACCAAAGATGATTTATATTTGATACCTACGGCTGAAGTGCCTATTACCAATATGTTTCGAGGTGATATTTTAGCTGAAAAAGATTTCCCAATTAAAGTAACAGGCTACACTCCTTGTTTTCGAAGAGAGGCAGGTTCTTACGGTGCGCATGTGCGAGGACTGAATCGGGTACATCAATTTGACAAAGTAGAAATTGTTAGAATCGAACATCCTGATCGATCTTATGCTGCATTGGAAGACATGTTGAAACACGTAGAAGGATTGTTAGAAAAATTAGAATTACCTTATAGAATTCTTAGATTGTGTGGTGGAGATTTAGGTTTTACTTCTGCTTTGACTTTTGATTTTGAAGTATACTCTGCCGCGCAAAAAAGATGGTTGGAAGTAAGTTCTGTTTCTAATTTTGAAACTTTCCAAACTAATCGTCTAAAACTGCGTTACCGTGATGAGAATGGTAAAACGAAACTTGCTCACTCACTTAATGGAAGTGCACTTGCTTTAGCAAGAATCGTTGCGGCATTATTGGAAAACAACCAAACCCCTGAAGGTATTGTAATCCCCGAAGCATTGCGTCCGTATACGAAGTTTGATATTATTAGTTAGTAGATTGGTAAATTAGTTGATTGGTTTATTAGGATCGAAAATAACTAGAATCTTTAATTTATCTACTTTCTAAGTATTTTCGACCCAATCAACTAATTTACTAGTCAACTATTTAAGATAATTTTAATAAATACAACGTGACCTCGATTTATTTTAACTGTCAAATTATATGACTTTTATTTTTTCATAAAAATTACAAAAGTGGATTTAAATTACATGATTTATATGGGTATTATTGGAGCAGGCTCTATGATTGGAGGCTATGTTTCTAATACCTTAAAGAAAAAATTTGCCCAATATAGTACTGTTGGCGTAAGAAGTGGAATGTCAGGAAAAGAGATCGCAGAGGATATGTTGAGGCACTACAATGTCAATGGTGTTCGAGTAGTTCAAGGAAAAGGGATGCTTACCGATCATTATAATCCAAAGACAAAGACCGTTTCATTAAGTCCTGATGTTTATAATGGACGACATGTATCCGCAGCAGCAGTTGCAGCACATGAGGTTGGACATGCCGTACAACATGATACTAATTATCCGATGTTGCAGATGCGTTCATCTCTTGTTCCAATTGTGAATATGGCGTCCAAAGCTTTATCGGTTTTGATGTTGGTTGCATTTTCAATGATGAATCAATTTCCTCAATTGATGTTGATAACCGTAATTGCATTTGCAATGACTTCATTATTTAGTATTGTGACTTTGCCTGTAGAATTTGATGCAAGTAATCGAGCATTGAATTGGTTGGATGAAACTGGAGTCGCTGAAGGTGCAGAATATGATGGTGCAAAAGATGCTTTAAAATGGGCAGCTATGACTTATGTCGCCGCAGCTTTATCATCTATTTTGATGTTGTTATATTTGATTTTCACCTATGCGAATCGAAGGAGATAACGCTTAAATATCTAATTCTTTGAAAATGACTAATCTTGCATTCAGCTAGATTAGTCATTTTTATTTTCATTCATTTATATTTTTGTAATTCTAAAACCAGACGAAAGAATTTGAGGTTTGGGCAATGAGAATTACATAATTAACTTTTAAAGCATTAAAAATATAATAAGTCCAAATTTTTTCATATTTTAGCTTTTATAATATAAAAAAGTAAGAACCCCCGCATCATTAAAATTCTCAATTAGAAAACCAATTAAGATTTTCTAATTATTTTACCAACCCTATACTTAAATAACTGGCTTAACTGCACCCTTTCACTTTTGTAAAAAGTGAGCAATAACTTATTTTAAATAAATCCAAAAACTTTGAATTACTGATTTTGAATAACCTATGAACTCCTCCAAACAAAGATATATTTTTACTGATTTTGACAATATTCAAAGAGTCAATCTCAAGAAACTTGAAAAGGTCTGTGATAAGATTTTTATCCTTATCAATTCAGTTGATGACCTTATTCCTTTTGAGCTAGTTAGGAACTTACAAAAGCTAGGCAAAGCCGTCAAATGGATTCCCGTAGAAAACAATACTAATCTTACCCTCAATTATCACATCTGTTATTTGATTGGAAAAATGCATGGCAAAATCAATAAAAGCATTGAATTTGCAATTCTTTCTGATGAGGATGTTTTTGATCCTATGATTGCATATATCAATTCTAATCGTCGCAATTGCCAACGTGTTAAACTTGGCGAATCAGATCGAAAGAAAAAATACATTCCTAAACCTAGAAAAACAACTCCACCGCCCACCCCCTCTCCAATTACAGTAGTTGAAGAGGAATCAGAAATATCTAACCAATCGTCCTCATTAGGTGAAAGAGCTAAAGAAGAACCAAAAATTCAATTTGTTCCTTTTGAGCAACCAAAAAGCTATGAGGTAGTATATCAACAAACTAAGGATAGATTAAAATTAGTAGCGACTCGCCCTTATAATTTGGCTTCTCTTAGAGATTATATTCATATCAATAATCAAGAACTTGTAGAAGGAGGTACTTTATCCGTTGAAGATGTAATTGAGATCATGGAAAATAAAGATGAAATTGAAATAAGAAATGGTATTGTAGCCTATAATTTTTAATCCTTCTTTTGCCTAAAAGCTATTCTTCATTTTTAAATTTTAGGGATAGTCGTTTTACTATAAAACGATTACTTACCCAAACTTTCCTTTCTCATTTGCTTTTTTGGTAAAAAAATATTTTATTTGACAACTCTTAAAAAAATTCGAATACTGTGAATTTTTTAAGGAAAAATTTGTTTTTGAAATAAAAATGCAATTACTATGTCTGAATTAATTGAAATGGGTCTTGAAATCGCCAAAGAGCAAATGGATGGCGCATTGGAAAATTTAGCAAAAGAATTAACAAAAATTCGAACTGGAAAGGCCAGTCCAAATATGGTCAGTAGTATTAAAGTCGATTATTATGGCTCTCCTACTCCACTTAGCCAAGTCGCTAATATAGGCGCTACTGATGGAAAAACATTGACTATTGATCCATGGGAGAAATCCATGATTGCCCCCGTGGAACAAGCTATCTTTGCTGCCAACCTTGGGCTTACTCCTCAAAATAATGGAGAAATGATTATCATCAATATTCCGCCTTTGACAGAGGAACGTCGAAGAGAGTTTGTAAAACAAGCTAAAGCGTTGGGCGAAGATGCTAAAATTAGTGTAAGAAATTCTCGACAAAAAATTATGGATACGGTGAAGAAAGAAGTTAAAGATGGTTATCCTGAAGATTCTGGAAAACGAGATGAAGCGAATATCCAAAAAATGGTGAATGACTATGGAGAAAAAATCGCTAAACTAGTAGAAACCAAAGAAAAGGATATTATGACAGTTTAAGGACGTACGCTGCGCTTGACAACACTTAGAGCGTAATTTTATCAAATAAAAATGCCTTGATTTATTAAATAAATCAAGGCATTTTTTTATCGAATATTTTCGATTCGTCAAGCGCAGCGTACGTCAAAAAGAATAAATTCCAACTTTATTTTTTTTCATAACAAACAACTTACTTTTTCGAATTTCTACTTTAAATTCATCTGAAATCACTTGGGGCAAATCAATAACTTGAGTAGCAAGTGATTGTAAATGAAAAGATTTCAACTGATCTTGATCTTGGTAAATTAATTGATTATCAATGATTTGAAAGGAAGTTAAGTTTTTTAAATCAATCGTTTTGATGTACTGTCCATAAATATCGAATACGACTACTCCAACAGTTGGGTCATTGACATATAAAATATTCTCTCGCTCTAAAATAAAATCAGGTTGAATTTCTAAGCCAAATTGAGTGCTCAAATTTTCGCTCTCCCGAAGCACTTCTCCACTACGATTTACTTTTTTTATTTTATAAAGAACCTCATCGTAAAGCCAGACATTATTATCATTCGACATCCCTACCGCCTCGACAGAGGTTAGATTTAAATCTAAGAAATTAAATTCTCCAGTTTTATTCAATGTCCTATCCAATGTATAAACCGTCAAATAATCTGGATAATATAAAAGTACACTAAAAGGATTCGTCACATCAATATGAGTCAATTCACCCAAGGTATTATTTGTAAAACGGAATAATTCTTTTCCTTCAGGACTGAACTTAATCACATCATTTTTTTGAGTAACGACATACAGTTGTTGAAGTTTGTCTGTTGTAATGAGTCGAGCCTCAACTTCAATCTCCTTTACCAAATCGTAAGCAGAAGAATCCTTAGGTTCGGTAGGTGTGATTTTCGCAGAACAACTGGTAACTAAAAAGAAGAGGAATAACGTTGAACTGTGAACTGTGAACTGTGAATAACAGGACGTAAAAAGACTATTGATTCCTTTTTGTAAAGCAGTAAAAAATTCACCGTTATTCATAATATTATTTTTTTGTAAAAACTTTTCCTTTTTCATTTTCAAAGAAATGGATAGCCACCTCTTGACCATCAAAAACTGCATAAGAACAAGCAAACATCCACTCTCCTATATTGATATAACGACTGTGATTATTTTTTAGCGTATAGTCGATGGGTAAATGTCGATGTCCAAAAATAAAATAATCCACTTCATCTTTATCTAATTGTTTATTGCAAAAAGAAAGTAACCACTCATTTTCATCACCTAACCATTCCAAATGAGCAGGACTTACCGCTCGACTTTTTTGTGACCAAAAATTGGCAATACCGACTCCTAAGTTTGGATGAATTCGGGCAAATAAAAATTGACAAATTTTATTAGAAAAGACTTTTTTGAGCAATTTATAACCATAATCTCCTGGGCCCAAACCATCACCATGACCTATAAAGAATCGCTTTCCATTCCATTCTTTGATGATGGGTTTTCGAATAATTGGAATATCAAATTCTTTTTCAAAATATTCAAACATCCACATATCATGATTACCAATAAAGAAAAAAATCGGAATTCCTTTATCTCGCAACTCCGCCAATTTTCCAAACAAACGCACATAGCCTTTCGGAACAACTGACCAATACTCAAACCAAAAATCAAACACATCGCCTACCAAATAAATCTCGTAAGCATCATGTTGAATATGATCCAACCATCGAACTATTTTTTTTTCTCTCTCTAAACTTGTCAATTGAGCATTTACCCCCAAATGAAAATCTGAAGCGAAATAAATTTTTTTTCCTTCTTGCATTCGTATTGTTAGTTTGTGATTGGTAAGTCGTGATTTTGTCAAATTAGTTATTAGTGACTGGTGATTCGTATCAAAAACTGTTGAATCCGTATTTTTCAAGTATGAGAAACGAATCACCAGTTACCAATCACTAATCACTTAATTGACAAATTATTAGCGACTGCTGATTCACATCAAGTTTTGATTGTCATTTTGATTTTGATTTGCATTGATTATAATTTTTTATCAAAAAATCAATACACATATCATATCCTTTTAATCCCTGCCCTACAATACTTTCTACACATACATTTTTCAAATAAGAGTGATGACGAAATGGTTCCCGTTCGTAAATATTTGAAATATGAACTTCAGTTACTGGAGTTTTGATTGCCGCAACTGCATCTGCCAATGCAATGGAAGTATGCGTATATCCACCTGCATTAAAAACAATTCCATCCCATAAAAAGCCGACCTCGTGAAGTTTATCAATCAATTTTCCTTCATGGTTACTTTGAAAATAATAAAGTTGTTGATCCGAATATTTTGTCTCTAAAATATCAAAGTACGCTTCAAAAGATTGACTGCCATATATTTCAGGTTCTCTCCTGCCCAAAAGATTCAGATTCGGCCCATTTAAAATTAAAATTTTCATACCTCAAAAGTAAAAAAATCAAAATCAATATATCAATCAAAATCAAAAATCAAATAACTTAATCTATCGTTAAAGGATTTTTTTGATAAAAAAACGGTTCGAAGAACTGATTATCCCGACCAAGTCAAGGTCTGACTTAAAAGTCAGGCTTTGACTTCGATTGAGTTCCATTGAGTTCGATTGAGTTCCATTAACTTCGATTGACTTCTCATAAGTCAGGGCTTGACTTTTCAAGTCAAACCCTGACCTCGTGTCGTGCAAATAAAAACGGTTCGAAGAATCATTCTCCGAACCGTTAATTTTTAATTTTTAATTATCATTTTTTAATTAATTCGCCATTTCTGAAAGAAACTTAATTCGCATTAATTGAATTTCTTCTACCGTAACATCATCCTCTTGCATTTCTTTAAATGCCTCATCTACACTATCCGTATCGGCTTCCATAAAGTATTCGTAAATATCTTCTCTTGAATACTCATCCACATTATCTTCCAAATAATAATCAATATTAATTTTTGTTCCCGAAACTACGATTGCATCCAACTCACTCAACAACTCTTCCATATTCAAATTATTGGAAGAAGCAATATCATTTAGTGGAATTTTTCGATCAATACTTTGAATGATATTTACTTTTACTTTTGATTTATTAGCAACTTGTTTTACAACAATCTCAGTAGGTCTTTCTATTTCATTCTCCTCAACATATTGCTTAATCAATTCTACAAATGTTTTTCCATACCGAGTCGCTTTCCCTTTACTTACTCCTGATATATTCGCCATATCAGCCATTGAAATAGGATATTGCGTTGCCATATCTTCCAATGAAGGATCTTGGAAAACTACAAATGGAGGAACATTCTTTTCTTTTGCAATTCGCTTTCTTAAATCTTTCAACATACTCATCAGCACTTTGTCCAAAACTGCACTCCTACCTGCCGATGCTGCATCATCAAATTCTTGCGTTACTTTATCGTAATTATGATTTAAAGAAATTTTACAAGGCTTTGGATTTTTGATAAAATCACGACCTTCATTTGTCAATTTAAATAAACCGTAATTCTCAATGTCTTTATAAACAAAATTATTCAACAAACCTTGCCTAAGAACTGAACTCCAAAAATTCTCATCTTTTTCTTTTCCTATTCCATACAAAGGCAATTGGTCATGTTTAAAATCCACCATTTCCTTTGTTGTTTTTCCCAACATAAAATCAATCAACGATTTGATTCCATAATTTTCATTCAAACTATCAATTGCTTGAATAGCTTGATGCATCTCTTCCTGTACTTCTATTTTTTCTTTAGGATGGCGACAGTTATCGCACATATTATTACATTCCGCATCATCATAATTTTCTCCAAAATAATGCAATAAAAATTTTCTTCGACAAGCAGTCGTTTCTGCATAAGCCATAATTTCTTGCATCAACTGAGCACCCATTTCACGTTCCGCAACAGGTTTATCTCGCAAGAATTTTTCAAGCCTTTGAATGTCTTTATAATTGTAATAAGCAATACATCTTCCGTCCAGTCCATCACGCCCTGCTCTTCCAGTTTCTTGATAATAATTTTCAATACTTTTTGGAATATCATAATGAATCACAAATCGAACATCTGGTTTGTCGATTCCCATCCCAAAAGCAATAGTTGCTACGATCACATCTACTTCCTCCATCAAGAAGTCATCCTGTGCTTTTGATCTCGTCTTGGCATCCAAACCTGCATGGTAAGGTGCAGCCTTGATATCATTGACATTCAACATTTTAGCAATCTCCTCTGTAGATTTTCTACTTTGAACATAAATAATACCTGACTCATCAGGCATTGATTTTATCGCTTGAATTATATTTTTAATGGTAATTTCTTTCTTCCCTTTTGGGCGAACTTCATAGTAAAGATTATCTCGATTAAATGAAGAAATGAAAATATTTTCATTTTTCATATCCAAGTTCTTTACAATATCTTGTTGCACTTTAGGTGTAGCAGTAGCCGTCAAAGCAATGACTGGAATTTCATTATCAATGAGTTGAATCATTTCTTTGATTCGACGATACTCAGGTCGGAAGTCATGTCCCCATTCGGAGATACAATGAGCTTCATCCACAGCAACAAAAGAGATGTCTGAATTTTTAAAGAACTCGATATTTTCTTCTTTAGTCAAAGTCTCAGGAGCGACGAATAAGATTTTGGTAACACCAGAAGAAATATCTTCTTTTACCTTTCTCATTTGTGCCTTCGTTAGTGATGAGTTGAGGAAGTGCGCGACATCATCGGATTGAGAATAACTCCGAATGGAATCTACTTGATTTTTCATCAACGCAATAAGCGGAGAAATAACCAGAGCAGTACCTTTCATCATTAATGCAGGAAGTTGGTAACAAAGTGATTTTCCACCTCCTGTAGGCATAATAACGAAAGTATCTTTCCCTTCTAAAACGCTTTGAATAATCTGTTCTTGTGTCCCTTTAAATTTGTCAAATCCGAAGTATTGTTGAAGTGCTTCGTGTAGGTCATGTTTGGTTTTAACCAATTCTGATTGTAACATTGTTTCTTTTCTTTTTTATAAGTCCTAGGATGATAATTGTGTTCTTCCAACACAGAATAATCAGAGAACAATTTTTTTTTTAATAAGTATTCAGGTATAATCAGAGACGTTGTTTGTGCCTTTTAATTTTAAAAAAAATACTTTTAATTAATGTGTAAGTTAACTTCCAGTATTACCGTAATTGTTCAAATTAATTGAAATTTATTTTTAAACTATTACTTAGTAAATATAAGAAAATAATTCGTTTATTACGGGCTATTAACGTATTCTTTTTATTATAAATTATGGTACGTATCAATATCCGAGTAAACGGTAGAAATTCTCTTATTATCAGGAAGATAATCCATCAAACGATTTTTAAATCAATAATCAAGTGTTGATAAAAATTTAAAAAATACGTAAAAACGCTTATTATCAGTTTTTGATTTTGGTAAAAATCGTAATCCTGGTTTTAAATTTTACAATTGAAAAAAATCTAAAATCAGAGGTGAATTTACACCAGTCATTTTATGGATTACGATTGTTACTTTGATTTTGATTAAAAAAACCTCTGAGGTTTAAGGGAGGTTACTTCATTCAGGTTTGATGGCACTTTTCAAAAGCCGTCGAAATTACAAAAATAAATTGATTCTTTGTCTAGTTTTTTTGTTAAAAAAAGTGATCAGACACAATAATAAAATCAGTTTAATGAAAATTATTTATTGCTTATTTTTCGTTACAAAAACACCTCTGTCTCCTACGGAGTAGCTCGAGATAATTTTATGGAAGATAATAATATCATTTTACAAACTGCTTTAAAAACTATTCAGATTGAAGCTGATGCAATTCAAGCTTTGCAAGCTAGCATCAATACTGATTTTTGTCAATGCGTCAAAAGTATCTTTCAGTCAGATGGAAGGCTTATTGTTACAGGAATTGGAAAAAGTGCACTCATCGCTAAAAAGATGGTAGCTACTTTTAATTCGACTGGAACCCCTTCTCTTTTTATGCACGCCGCAGATGCGATTCATGGAGACTTGGGAATGATTCAACCCAACGATTTTGTTATGTGTATTTCTAAAAGTGGAGAAACTCCAGAGATCAAAGTCCTCGTTCCTTTGGTTAAAAATCTTGGAAGTAAAATGATTGGGATGGTGAGTAATAAAAATTCCTTTTTGGCCAAACAAGCAGATTTTATTTTACATACTCCTATTGACAAAGAGGCTGATCCTAACAACCTTGCGCCTACTGCAAGTACTGCTGCACAAATGGCTTTGGGCGATGCTTTGGCTTCTTCGCTTTTAGCATTGCGAGGTTTCACGCCTAATGATTTTGCACAGTATCATCCTGGAGGTGCATTGGGAAAACAGTTGTATTTACGAGTTTGCGATATTTATCCTTTGAATGAAAAACCTTTTGTTTTGGAAAACGAAAATATTCGAAATACGATTATTGAAATGACTTCCAAAAGATTGGGGGTAACTATTGTCGTTGATTCGAATCATCATATCAAAGGTATCATTACCGATGGTGATCTCCGTAGAATGCTTCAAAATCAAAAACAGGTGGAGCATCTCGTCGCTAAAGATATTATGACTAAAAATCCTATGACGATTGGAAAAGATGTCTTAGCAATGAAAGCATTAAATATGATGCGAGATAAAAGTATTACTCAATTGATTGTTGAAGATGATGGAAAATATGTGGGTGTTGTTCATTTGCATGATATGTTACGAGAAGGACTTGTCTGATGAAAATGAATATCGAATATCGAACAAGGAACGCTGACGCTAAGGAATGTCGAAGTGGTCGAATAATTGTGAATCACCGTTATTCGAAAAACTTCTTAATTCCTTGTTCCTTGTTCGATATTCGATATTCATTTTGTCTTTTCATCGTATGCATACTGTTCCTAACTTCCTCTTGTACTTCAAAAGAAAAAACAATAACTCCAGCTTTCTATCATTGGCAAACGAACTTTTCCTTAACTCCATCCGAAAAGGATTACCTACAAGAATTTCCTATTCAAAAACTCTATGTCAAATTTTTCGATGTAGATTGGAATGCCGCAGCTAACCAACCTTTTCCGATGGCAGAAGTTATTTTTGATTCTACGGATTGGAAAAATGTTGAAATCATTCCTACCATTTTTATTACCAATCGAAGTTTGAAAAATTATCCTTTGGAGAAAATAAATGATTTAGGGAAAAATATTTTAGAGAAAATATTTTATCTCAAAAAAGAAATTTCCGAAATCCAAATTGATTGTGATTGGTCAGAAACTACAAAGGAAAAATATTTTCAGTTATTGAATTTTATAAAAAAAGAAATTGCACAAAAAGAAATTCAATTAAGTGCGACGATACGACTACATCAAATCAAATATTTTGAACGTACAGGAGTGCCACCAGTTGATCGTGGCATGTTGATGTTTTATAATGTAGATGATGTTAAAGATCCTGCAACTAAAAATTCTATTCTTGATTTAGAAATTGCCAAACAATATATTTACAATTTTGAAAAATATCCTTTAAATTTGGATGTCGCTTTACCAATTTTTTCATGGGGCGTTTTATTTCGAGGTGGTAAAATGATTAAATTAATGGCACATCTTCAAGCTGAGGATATGGCTGATACTAACTTTTTTTTACAAAAAGATAAAACGCATTTTCAGATAAAAAAAAGTACGTATCTTAATGGGAGATATTTGTATGAAGATGATGTGATTCGTTTGGAAACCATTTCACAAAATACCTTGGTGCAAACTGCCAAATTATTGCAACCACAAATTTCAAATTCAGAACTCACACTCAGCTTTTATCATTTAGATACAACGACGATTAAAAATCACCCCTATGAGAATCTTCAAGATATTATTCAGGCTTTTAAAGGAGATTAATTTCCTACAAATACTTCCTAATAAAAACAGAAAAAGGGAAAACGGATTTACGATTTACGATTTGAGAAGTTTGTCGAATATCGGTGATGGTGCTATCAAAATTATTCGACAAACTTCTCAATTCTCAAATCGTAAATCCGTCCTCCCCTTTTCTATTTTATTTATACTTCTGTTTTTAGCATTACCTTATCAAATTTCTAAGGGCTGCGGCCCCTTCGAATTAAAATTCGAAGGCTACTCTTTTCTCAATCCAAAAATTGTAAATACTAATGCCACCTACGCTCAATATTTTTTGCGGTTCAATGATTTGATTCCTACCTACGACTCCCTGCAAATTATTCAACAAGATGAGAATATCCGAGAATGGAGCGAACGATTTTGTAAAATGTACACTCCCAAAGAACTGAAAACTGTAATTTACAAAGCAACCGCTAACGACATCAAAAGACTGCGCAATGCGGTCAAGGATAAAAAAGCCACACTCCCTGTTCGGCTCAATGGAAATGCGTTTGCCGATCACCTTCGTGATGAAAAATGTTTGGAAGTCATCAACTATTTAATTTTTGCAAAACAATGCGAACCACATGTGGTAGCAGAGGATGGCTGGAGTACTCCAAAACGAGATATCGAAGCTATGCAAAAAATGGTCGCTCGTGGAAAAAAAGCATTTTACAAAACAGAATCACACTACGTTCGGCTTCGATATGCGTATCAAATAATTCGGTTGGCACATTATGCAAAAGGTTATAAAGCCACTTTAAAATTGCATGATGAATTGGTCAGAAAAGTACATGCCAATCCTAGCTTAATTGACTATTGGATCATGGGACACAAGGCAGGTGCATTGCGAAAATTGGGAAGAAATGTTGAGGCCTCTTATTTGTATTCTTTGATTTTTGAAAACTGTCCAAGTAAAAGACAATCTGCGTTTCAAAGTTTTTATATCAAAAATAATGAGCAATGGAAAGAGCTGATGTTGTTGTGTAAAAGTGATAAAGAAAGGGCTACATTATTTACCATTCGAGCCAATACGGATGATAGTCGTGCCGTAGAAGAAATGGAACAAATCTATCGGCTCGAACCTACCAATGAAAATCTAGAATTATTATTGGTAAAAGAAATCACTAAACTTGAAAGAGATTTATTGGGAATTGATTTTAATGATAACAAAAAAAGGAATCAACGAAATTTTAAATTTCCTAGAAAAGATGCTGGAATATATTTAACAAAGTTGAAGAAATTTGTAAAAAAATGTATCAATGAAAAAGAGGTCAACAATTTAGATTTATGGAAAGTGGCAGATGGGTATTTGACATTTTTAGGAGGTGATTATTATGAGGCCGATCTTACTTTTAAAAAAATTGCTAACAATCTACCTACGGATAAAAAGGAACTCAAAGAACAATTGGAAGTTGCTCAATTGGCTTTAAAAATTGCACAGCTTGATGATGATTTGGGATTGAGTGATGAAAATGAAATTGGAAATATCATTAAGGAAAATCCTTACTACTGGGATTACAAAGATTTTCCAGATTACTTGAATGATAAGTTGGGAGATGTATTTTTAAAATCTAAACAAAAGGGAAAGGCTTTTCGATTAAAACATCCTTTAGAGGCTTTGAAAATGAATCCTGATTTGGAGATAATAGAAGACCTCCTAAAGATTTGTGATAAAGATATCAAGAGTAATCTTGAAGAGGTTTTTGTAAAAAAAGATGGACTTACAACTATCAAAAGTGACTTGTTGACGCTCAAAGGAATCGAGATGTTCAATAATGATAAAATTGAAGCAGCATTGGAAACTTTTCGAAAAATACCTCGCAACGACCGTGACAATGATCCTAAATTAAATCCTTTCCATGAGCACATTATTGATTGTGTTCATTGCCCTTTGGCGGATACATTGGTATATGATCGGGTTGGTATTTTAGACGAAATTCTAAAATTAGAATATCAGGGTCGAGCACATTTGGAAACGGGTGCTTCTGCATTTTATCAGTTAGGAAATGCGTATTATAATATGACTTACTTTGGGGATTCTTGGAGAGCAGCTGATATGTTTCGAAGTGGTGCTAATTGGCAATATGCCAATCCTGAAAATAGATATTTCACCACAGCATCTGAGCTTGGAAATATCGAAAACATGAAAATGGATAAGGCAAGAAAATATTATGAAACGGCATTGGAATTGGCAAGAGATAAAGAGTTGGCTGCCCGTACTTGTTTTATGTTGGCTAAGTGTGATTTGAATGATTTTTATATGGATAAGAATACTCGTTACAATCCTTATAACAATGAAATCCCAATTTTACCCGAAACTTATAATAAGTATTATTTGAGATTTAATACTGAATTTAATGATACTGAATTTTATAAAGAAGCTATTGAAGAGTGTTTGTTTTTGAAAGCGTATTTGTGATGTAACCGCCAATTTCAATTGGCGGTTACATAAAAACGTTAAAAAAATATTAAGACCCCGCCATCTCCCAACCTCCTCTTTTCGTCCTTCGTCTTCCCAAGTATAAACGTCAACTAAAATCCTTGAGCTTATGAAAAACCTACAAACCTTAGCTATCATCCTGACTAGCTTTTTAAGCATAGAAAGTTGTATATCAGACGACATGCTCAATACCAAGTCAGTCAGCATTAACGAAACATTTACGCTTGAATTCCAACAAGAAGCCAATCTAACTTTGGAGTCTTTTCAAATAAAAATCATTGATGTTATCGAAGATTCTCGATGTCCAATGAATGATCGTGCCAATTGTTTTTGGAATGGTCAAGTCAGAACTGAAGTAGAAATTACAATTGAAGGACAGATGGTGAATAAAGAATTGATGTTTCGATTTGGTAAAAATACACCTTTGATTTATGGAGAATATATTATTGAATTGGAAAGCGTGATTCCTGAAAATCAAATCGACGAAATGATTGAACTAAAAGATTATATTTTTGAAATAAAAATATCAAAATCAGAAAATCAGTATTGAAACCCCTATGTTTTGATTTTGATAAAAACCTTACTACTACATTCGAGTTAAATTTCCACCTCCATCAACTTAAAACTTGGTGGAGGATTTTTTTTTGCAAAGCACCCAACCTTTTTAAAATTAATCCGTGTCTATAAATGTATAAAGCCATCAAAACTAAAGAACACTCGATTTGACTTTTGATAGTAAGCTATGATTTTTTACTAAAACTATTCAACAGCACTATTCCCCTATCTTATTTTAGTTAGGGGAATTTTTGTTTTGAAAAAGGGAAAAAAGGGAAGATGGATTTACGATTTGAGAAGTTTTTGTCGAATACCTTAGAACACGCTAGTTCGTCAAACTTCTCAAATCGTAAATCCGTCTTCCCTTTTTCCCTTCTTCATGAAATATCACTCCACCACCGTCACATCCCCTGTAAACCTTTCTGTCAAACCATCCTTAAATAGAATTTCAGCATTATAAACATACACACCACTATCCATTTTTTTTCCCTTCAAATATCCATCCCAACCAAAGTTATCATCATTAGGTTGAAAATTTTTCATAGAAAAAACAACTGCGCCCCAACGGTTATAAACTTCAAAACTAATTATGGATTCCACATCAAGACCTGCATTAATAGTAAAATAATCATTGTATCCATCACCATCAGGTGAAAAGGCATTTGGAATAAAAACCTTACGAGTATTGTCAACCGAAATGGTAATCGACGAATTGGTAACACAACCTTTGGTATCAATTACAGTAACTTGATAAGTCGTTGTTTCTCCTGGTGAAGCAACTGGATTCAAACAATCTGAACAACTCAAACCTGCCTCAGGAGTCCAAATAATATTATCAATGGGAAGATTCACTTGGGTTGGAATGATGTATTCATATCCCAAAGAAATGACTTGATCTTCTCCTAAATTTACCATCAAGGGATTGGGATCAATCAATTCTGCTTCCAAAGTATTTTCACAACCATAATGATCTAAAATAGAAATGGAATAATTGCCCGTTTGTAAAAATTCAAAAACAGGAATCGCCTGATAAGGATCGCCGTCTATTGAAAACACATATTGCCCTGAACCATTTTGAACATTATTTACCGTAATACTTCCATTACCATCACTTGGACAAAAAGGATTCATTATCTCCAAATCAGCAGTAATTCCAAGATCAGGAGCAACAGTCAAATGTGTTGTAACAATACTATCACAATTATAGGTTGCGATCAAACTATCCAAATAAACACCACTTGCATCGTAAGTTGAAGTCCCTACTTCAAATGTCAATCCTTGACAAATCGTATCGAAATGTGTAAAATAAATAGGGGTAATTTCAATTTCTTTGACATTAGAAATAACTCGACATTTTGGATTATCAATAGTAGCAGAAGAGTTCGAAACCAAAAGTCGGTACTCATCACCATCAACAGGAACCCCTATGAATAATTCCTCATTATTTGCACCAGCAACATCATTCCAATTCAAACCTCCATCAGTACTCAATTGCCATTGAAAGTAAGGAGTATCGTATTGGGTTCCAATAATATCAGCTTCCAATGAAGCTGTTTCTCCATCACAAATAAACTCGATAGAAGTGTTAACAATTATCTCAGGTCCACAAGCTCTAAATTCAATATTATCTAAAGCAAGGTCATTTCCATTCCCTCCTGGCGCACTATTTCTTACAGTTAATTTTAATTCATTGATTCCCGGTGCAGAGACAAAAGTAAAACCATAGGTATTCCAAGAACCATCTTCAACAATTATCCCCGTAGAATATAGAACAACATCATCAATCAAAAATTCCAAATTAGGTTTTATCATATTCAAACCAGGTTTTATCAAGTTAATCACATCTGCCGTAAATTGATAAGTCGTATTTTCACAAAGATTATCAACTGTATTTTCATAAAAAATCCCAGGTGAAAAACTTGCATTAATTACCATCATGTAACCATTTGGATCATTACTATTGTCTCCAGTATTAACCCAACTTGAATTGGCAAAACTTCCCCAAAAAGTAGTGTTGCTGGTTATGGTATAAAATCCATCATTGGGTGGAGGACTGGGTTGATAATCATACCCTGGGGCATAGCCGTTGACATCAGAGCTTAAATTGGTTTCAGGTCCTGAACCAAAATCACCATCTGTAAAAATATTTTCACCTAATGTTCCATCACAAAACATATCAGGACTTGAGGATAAAATAGAAGGAGTATTAATATTTTCCTTTGAAGAAAAATAATTGGATGAGGTTCTCCATTGAAAAAGAGAGCAACACAGTAAAACGCTATTTAATATGACAAGGATTCGTGTAAGCAATTGTATAATTTGATTTTATATAGTTAAAAACAAAGTAGTAAAAATTTTCCTAGTAGTTATCATTTGACATTAAAAACATAGTGATTTGTCATCTATGTTTTAGATTGACTTTAATGATAATCTAGTTTGTGATTCAAATCTAACAAACTAGATTCAGATTTTTTGTACGCAAATGCACACTAAGTAGAGAAATAGTAGCTACACGGCTATCCGTCTAATAAGATTCCAACATTAATTTGGGGTTCTTTGACAAATTCCGTGTTTTTGAGTCAGGGAAAAGTAGAAAGCAACTCTTCCTTTGGTCGTTTTGTTTTCCACTTTTCCCTAACCACAGAATTCATCAAAGAACAAAATTTTATAAAAAAAGCCGTACTTTGCCCCTCGAATCAAATACCAAAATTATGTTTATTCCTATAGGTGACGACCAAGTTAAAGGTGGTCATTTCCCACTTTTTGCATATGGATTTATTGCGCTAAATGTCATCGCTTTTGTTCTTCAGATGCAAGACCCCGATTTGCTAATTTGCAATTACGGCTCGATTCCCCAAGATATTCTAAATGGAAAAAATTATTTCACTTTACTGACCAGTATGTTTATGCATGGCGGGTTGATGCATATTATTGGTAATATGTTGATGCTATGGATATTTGCAGATAATATTGAAGCTACTGTAGGTAGTTTTAAGTTTGTTTTGTTTTATCTAGCTGGCGGAGTGGCTGCTTCAATTGCACATATTTATTTTGGAATGGGAACAGATCAAATAGGATGTTGTTTCCCGTGTGGAAACGATCAAGGTATCAAATGTGTCGGAGAAGTAACTAATATATGTGCGGGTTCTGTCCCAACTGTAGGAGCAAGTGGAGCGATTGCAGCAGTCTTAGGGGCGTACCTTGTAATGTTCCCAAAATCACAAATTAAAGTGATGGTCTTGGTATTTTTCCAATCTTTTAAAGTCCCTGCATTTATCTTTTTAGGAATGTGGATTGCCAATGAATTGTTTAGTGGTTTTTCATCTATGGGAAAAGCAGCAGGAGGAGGAGTAGCATATTGGGCTCACATTGGAGGTTTTGTATTTGGAGTAATCATAGGTTTTATGTTTAAGGAAAAAGGTGGTGTCTTTTTAAAAGATGAAAATGCTCCTATACCTGAAAAACCGAATACAAATAATGATGATTTTGTGTAAAATATTTTTGTCAAAAAAATATTGAGATGGGAACGCAAATGAAATGAATTCAGCGGATTGAAACAGATTTTTTTCTTAGGACATTTTTGAATTTTATTATGTCCTAAGAAAAAAATCCAAAAAAATCCGCCGCTTCCGTTTTATCTGCGTTCTCTTCTCAATATATCTTTATGTCTTTCCAACCACCCTCCTTCTCTTTTCGTTTTTTACAAAAAAAAACAAAATCAGATTTATGAAATTTATCTACATTTTTCTAGCCCTTTTTCTTTTTACTGCCATACCTGTATCCGCTCAAAAAGTTTTACAAATGGAAAAAAGAGGTAAAGTAAAAACCAAAAAATTCTACCTCGGTGAAGAAATAATTTTTAAACTCAAAGGAAGTAAAGGATGGTATAAAGACATTATGATTGATATCAAAGCAGAAGAAAATATTATCGTTTTCTCCGAACGTTTTGTAAAAGTTTCAGATATCACTATGTTAAAAAAATACAGAAGAGGAGCTAGAATTGCAGAAGGCAGTTTGTATACTTTTGCAGCATCTTGGTTGGGATTTTCATTATTGGGTACGTTAGATGATGTCCCTTTAAATGACTTGGCTTGGAAAGTTCCTGCTTCCTCAGTTGGTCTCGGTTTTTTAATTCGAAGAATATTTTATATCAAAAAATATAGAATTGGAAAGAGAAGAAAATTGAGAGTTTTGGATTTAAGTTTCAACAAAAACATGCAACTAGGATATTGATTGAAAATGAAAAATTGAAAATTGAAAATTTCGAAAACCGTGTATTCACCGTGCTATTGAAATTTTCAATTTTTCATTTTCAATTATTTAGTTTCGATCTCGAGTATTATGCTTCTTTCTGTAAATATTTTTACTCGCCTTCGCTTGCTTCTTTTTAATGATTGCTCTCTCTTTTCGAGTGACTACACCATCAGCTTTAGCTGCTTTTTTTGTACGTTGGATATTCACTTGTTGTTTTTTTAGTCGAGTTGCTTCAGCTCTTGTTAACTCTCCATTTTTCACTCCATGTTTAATTCGTTGATGCTGTTTTACTTGAGTTTTTACAACATTCTTTTGAGTAGTTTGAGCTTGAGTAGTAAAAGCAAATCCAAATAGAAACATTCCGATAATAAGCATTTTGATTTTCATGTTAAAAAGGTTTTTGATAAGTTAATAAAATTGATTTTAAATAGATGGCTAACTTTATTGATTAGCGAATTTGGTGGATTGGACTTGCAGGTTGGAGCAGGGTTTAAATTAAAATCGTTTCTTAATATTTCTTTAACATAATAGCTGATGTTCCGCAAAAAATATATTGAGTATTGATATTGATTATTGAACGCGGAGTCGCTGAGACACGGAGTTTGCCGAATAACTTATTGAGGTCGCAGAGTATTTTTCTTTGAAAAATAGCAACAGAGGCCGCAAAGTCTTTCTATCAAAAAACACTTTAAACATCTGCATCTCTACTCATTTTTATTTTAATAAAATTCTCTGCGTGCTCTATACATTATTCGACAAACTCTGTGTCTCTGCGACTCCGCGTTCAATCCTCAATATGTTTTGTGCGTAAAATTAGTTCTCAGATAAACCCTATGTTTTACTAAAAACATTTTCCTTACAACACAACCACATGATTCAACAATTCAGAAATTAAACCTCCTTTGAACCTTAGAAAGGTTTTAGAATAAATTACTTTTGCAAAGTTTTTCAATTAAAAATTTTCATTAATGAAAAAAATCGAACACATCGGAATTGCAGTCAAAGACCTTGATGCTGGAAATGAAGTCTATAAAAGACTCCTTGGAAAATCACACTACAAAATCGAAGAAGTAAAATCGGAAAATGTAAAAACTTCTTTTTTTAAAGTTGGTCCAAATAAAATTGAATTACTTGAAGCTACTGACCCTTCAAGCCCGATTGCAAAATTTATTGAAAAGAGAGGCGAAGGAATTCATCATATCGCATATGCAGTTAAAGACATTCGAAAAGAAATGAAACGCCTTGAAAGAGAAGGATTTATCCTACTCAACAAAGAACCCAAACGTGGTGCTGATAATAAATTAGTTTGCTTTGTACATCCCAAAACTGCTAATGGTGTTTTGGTTGAGCTTTGTCAAGAGATTAAATAACAATGTGAATCAAGAGTTGAAAAAATCGTTTTACGCTGGACGTTAAACGTTTAATAGCTTTTCAACTAAAAAACAAAACAATTGGAACTCGAATTTTACCATTACGCCATCATCATTATCGGTTCTGCCGTTGCAGGATTTATCAATACTCTTGCAGGTAACGGTTCTGCAATTACCTTATCCATTTTAACAGAGATCGTAGGACTTCCTGGCACCATTGCCAATGCCACTAACCGAGTAGGAATCACCTTTCAAACATCAGCAAGTACTTGGGCATTTTATAAAAATGGAAAACTCGATATCAAACGAAGTTGGCAACCGATATTTTTTATTTCATTGGGTGCGATTGCTGGAATCTTTTTAGCAGTTTGGGTGAGCAATGAACAATTCAAACAGGTATTTCGATTTATGATGGTCTTTATGTTATTTGCCATTTTAATCAAACCCAAACGTTGGTTACAAAAAACTGATCCTGATAAAAAAGTGAATCCATGGATTGCTATTCCGCTTTTTTTAGCACTCGGATTTTATGGTGGTTTTATCCAAATGGGAATGGGCGTTATGTTTTTGATCGTTATGGTTTTGATAGCCCGTTACAATATTATTGATGCCAATGTTTTAAAGTCATTTGTAGTTGCACTTTACACTATTGTAGCCTTAGGTATTTTTCATTGGCAAGGATTAATTGATTGGAAAATAGGCGGACTGATGGCAATTGGACAAACTGCTGGTGGATGGTGGACGGCTAACTTTGCATCTAATTATCCTCAAGCAGATGTTTGGGCATACCGAGTTTTGATTGTGGTAGTGATTGGAGCAATTCTCAATATGTTTGGATTTTTTAGATGGATGTTGGAGTTATTTTAAATTTGTATTTAAAATGTCATTTCTTAAATATTAACTTTTTCCGTATTTCCTTTCCCTTATTTTTGATAAAAAATGTGATTGATTTAACGACTAATAACAAAACAATTACAAATCACTTTTACCTTATTTAAAAAATCAAAATCAAATCCTCTATGAAAAACTTATGGCTTGTGGCATTCCTATTGGTGGGACTATCTTTTGTTACCTCTTGTAAAGATGACGACGACGGCAACAACAATCTTGATTTAGAATTAGAATATCAAGTAGAAATAATGTCTCCTGATGCGGTAGATAAAAAAGTAGGTGATAATATTCACCTTCATGTTAATTTTAATGAAAGAAATGCTAACACCATCCATCATATCAATGTGAAAATTTATCAAAAGGATGATGCTACTAATATCATTTATGATAAACCAGTTGAAGCTCACATTCATCAATCGAATGGAGTTTATGAATACCATGATGATTTTTCATTAAATAACATTCCCCCTAATGAAAACTGGATTTTAGAAGCTAAAGCATGGGCAGAGGAAGAGGGGAAAAATGAAACCATGTCAACCATTGAATTTCATGTTTCGCCTCAGTAAAATTAATTTTTCTAAAAAAAAAAGACTCGTCAAATTAATTTTGACGAGTCTTTTTTGATAGATGGATTTTGAATAACGAATATCGAACAAGGATTTAAGAAGTTCGTCGAATAACGTGATTCTACCTTTCAAAATTATTCGTCAAACTTCTCAAATCCTTGTTCCTTGTTCGATATTCGTTATTCGTTATTCAAAAGAAAATGTCTTTACCCCAACCAACCCATATCTCCCCATCGTCTTACTTGAACAAAAGATAGTTTGAACAGTTATATTTTTGCGAAAAGAAAAAATCTAAATGATAGCTTATTTCGTACATAATTTGGAAGGATAAACTGAATTGGATTAATTTTTGAATTAAACATAATGAATCTTACCTCGAGTTTATTATCCAAAAAGTGTTAATTTTTTTATAAAGCTACCTAAGCGTACTTGTTTTATCCAAATGTTTCGCTTATTTTGTAGTAATCACAATTAAAATCGACGGAATGAAGAAAATTATACTTTTAACTTTTTTATTTTTTATCTCTTTTGCGGCTTCTGCCCAATTGGCTCAGAATACCTCTGAGGCGCCTTCCTTCCGTTTTCACAAACCTACCTTTAAGGTGTACCCAAATCCAGCTGTTGAATATTTTCAATTAAAAGACGAAAGTGAATCAGTAAGTCAAATCAATATTTATAATATCGTTGGAAAAAAGGTAAAATCTTTTGAAGTGGATAATGAGAAAAAATATTACGTGGATAGATTTCCAAAAGGTATGTATTTAGTGCAATTATTAGGTCATGATAACAAAATCATCGCTACACAACGATTGAATGTAAAAAGACCTTAAACATATATTACCCATAAAAAAAGGCTGCTTTTCAATGAAAAGCAGCCTTTTTTTATTGTGATTTTGAATATCGAACAATAGAACAAGGATGTAAGATTTGAGAAGTTTTGACGAACCTTCTTGTATTGGTTCAAAATATATTCGTCAAAACTTCTCAAATCTTACATCCTTGTTCTATTAGCGCAGCGTTCGATATTCAAAATCCCCTAATAATTAATCTTGATAGTATAACCTCCACCGCCCTTCCTTTCTTGAGGAGTATTCTTTTTAGGTTGAGTAGAGGTAATGGTATAACTAATCTGTTGTTGAGGTTGAGATTTTGGTTGTGGCTTAGCTTTTACCTTAGGTACTCTAAAATGAATTTGAATATTTTTAAAAAACTTCACTTTGACTCCTCGATTCTTAGGAACATGGAATTTTAATAATTTCACTACTCGAACAGCCTCCTCATCACAACCATGTCCAAGGCTTTTCAAAACCTTCGCATCAATCACCTTTCCTTTATAATCAATGGTATATTTTATATAGACTGTCCCTTCTATTTTCTCTTTTAATGCTGTTTTAGGGTATTTTTTATGTTTGGAAATAAATGCCCGCATAGCCTTCAAACCTCCCTCATAGATAGGGTTTTTAATAAAATGCTTTCCTTTTTTCTCTTTTTGCATGGAATTAGCTCTTTTTTAAAGGTTTTAGTGAAAAATACGTTCCAAACTATTTTAAAATCAACAGTTAAAATGCGACATTTTTTTAAAAAAGTACTTATCTTTGCAGTCCAATTTTAAAAAATTAATAAAAAAAGTAATTTATGTTAATTATTGATGTAAAAGATAGCGACTCAATCGACAGAGCATTAAAAGTGTACAAAAGAAAATTTATCAAAACTGGTATTTTGAAAGAATTGCGTCGTCGTAAAGAGTTCACTAAGCCATCTGTAAGAAGAAGAGCTGAGATGTTGAAAGCGGCTTACAAGCAAAAAAATTACGGAGAATAATCTAATCTTTGCTATTGAATAGGTATTTTTCTAATTTGAGTAAGCATTCAAGAAACACTTACAAATAATTAGAATGGATATTACTGTTTTTATAAAATACCTAGAGCTAGAAAAACGATTTTCACCGCATACGGTAATTGCTTACAAAAATGATTTGGAGCAATTATTCCAATATATAGAAGAAACTTATAGCCTTACTTCCGTGCAGGAAGTAAGGCATTTTCATATCCGCTCATGGGTAGTTCAACTCATGGAACATAAAATTACCCCTCGCTCCATCAATCGAAAACTCTCCACTTTAAAGACTTACTTTAAATTTTTAAAGAAAAGAAAAGAAATTAAGGAGAGCCCAATGCTCAAAGTAATTGCTCCAAAAGTAGGAAAACGCTTACCAGTAGTGGTCAAAGAAGTAGAACTAGGAGATCTCTTTGAAAAAATAAACTTTGGAGAAGGATATGCTGCGGTCAGGGACGAAATGATTATGGAATTATTGTACGCTTCAGGTATGCGTCGGTCAGAATTGATTCAATTGACTCCTAATCATATTGATTTTTTTAACCAACAAATCAAAGTATTAGGGAAAGGAAATAAAGAAAGACTGATTCCTTTTGCAAAACCATTAGCTGATCGACTTAAAAATTACATTGATGTTCGGGCTGATGAATTTTCGATGGGAGAAAATGCCCCTTTATTTTTAACAAAAAAAGGAAATAAACTTTATCCTAAAAAAGTCTATAATATTGTAAAAAAATACCTTTCACAAGTAACCACAGTAGAGCAAAGAAGCCCGCACGTTCTACGTCATTCCTTTGCCACTCACCTTTCCAATGCAGGTGCTGATCTCAATGCTATCAAAGAATTATTGGGCCATAGTAGCCTCGCTGCCACTCAAGTTTATACTCATAATTCAATTGAAAAATTGAAAAAAGTTTATCAACAAGCTCATCCAAAAGCGAAAAAAAAATCTGAATAAATTTTCATCGAAAAAATGTCACAATTTTTTTGAGGGTAAATTCGATTATATTGAATCGAACATAACTCTATTTTCTTCTAAAATGTAGGAAAATAAAGGCGTAACAATTTAAATGTATTTTAATATATCATTATTTGTTAAAATAACATATTATGAAATAATATCTTCGATAGATATGTTTTATATCACATAAATATGGTCGAGTGTTTGTTTTTCGAAATAAATAACTTAGATTGGTATCATATTATCGATATTACCTAACAATTATAACCTAAATGCCTATGTAGCAAATCCCGCAAGTTTAACTTACCTATTTTTTAACTTTTTAAAATTATACTATTTATGAAAGTACACACTCAGGCACTCCATTTCTCAGCAGATAGAAAATTACTAGAATTTATTGAAAAAAAATTAGGTAAACTTACACAGCTTTTTGATCGAATAATTGATGCTGATGTTATCTTAAAATTAGAAAACTCAGGACAAGTCAAAGACAAAATTGCTGAAGTAAAAATAACACTTCCAGGAAGTGTTTTATATGTCAAAGAATCCAATAAAACATTCGAGGCTTCTATTGACGGCGCAACTGCCACTTTAAAACGCCAATTGATTAAATATAAAGAAAGAAAATCAAGTAGATAGGCTTAAAGCACTTATCGAAAATAAGAAAAGAGTTTTCACGGGTTGTGAAAACTCTTTTTTTATTTTGAGTAAGTTCTTTTCTTAGGAATGGAAAATTAATAAATGCAGAATTTTGACGAGGGAATTTTTTCGTCAGTTTTTTCAAAAAAATCATTGCATAGCCTACGTTATTACAATTTTTGAATAATCTTGTTGATTATTTGAAGTTTAACTTCTAGTTGCTTGGCAATTTCTTCTGCTGAAATCCCATTTTTATATAATTGCGAAACTTTAAAGACAAGCTCAAGTCCTTGTTCAAGTCCTTGCTCACGTCCTTGCTCACGTCCTTGCTCTAAAATCTCCTCTTCCTTATGTTTTTTTAATAATTCGTAAATACCCATACCTTCTTGAATTTTTAAAACTGAATTAATTTCCTCACTAAATTTATTAAAAATTTCTGATTTTTCAAAGGTTACATAATGCCTAATAAATTCAAAAACATTAAAAATAGTTCTATTATCTAAACCCTTTCTTGCTAAACCCCAAACGATTTTTTTGCCTACGTTAAGATAATTTTCATCCGAAAGTTTATTTTTCTTCAATTCATACCAAACAATTTCCATAATTTGAGCAAAAATATTTTCTGAATTAGAAAAAAATTCTGGAGGATTTTCCAATACTTTGAAAGTTTGAAACTTTAGGATATTAGTTGTTCCAAAACACTTTTCTCTAAATTCTTTTGGATGGAAATTAGAATTATCATCAGTATAAATAATCAGAACCGCTACAGGTCTTCCATATTTATCTCGAATTCGTGTGTACATATTATAAACCCGTAAACTAAATTCTTCTTCTGAATACCCTTGTACTTCGGTATGAATCAAAATCCATTTTTCTTCTCCATTTTTTAACCAAACTTTTACAAGTTTATCAGCTCTTCTATTTTTAGAATCAGACTCGATGGAAAGGGTTTGTAACTCTTTATCTAAAAAATCAAATTCTCTTGAAAAATCAATTTGATTCACGAATTCATTAAAAAAGAAATAAAGAAAAGGTTCAAACAAATCTTCAATGATTGATTTCCATAGTAAATCTCTTGTTATTTTACTCATAGTATGATTAGGTAATACCGAATTTAATAAATTATAGAAAGAACAAATTACCATTTTTTCACCTAAAACAAGAATAGCCAAACACGTTATAAGTGCTTGGCTATTTTATCAAAAAATAAAAATATTTTCGCTATAAAAACCCCTGCTCCTTCATCCATTCATCATTGTAAATAGAACTTAAGTATTTACTACCATGATCTGAAACGATTACTACAACCACATCATTTTCTTTCCAATCCTTCTTTTGATGTACCGCCTGCATGGCTGCACCTGATGAATATCCTACACAAAGTCCTTCCCTTTTAGCACACGATCGAGCCATATGAGCCGAATCTTTATCATTAACTCTGATGAAATAATCAATAATATCAAATTTCACATTGCCAGGAATAATACTTTTTCCTAAACCTTCAATTTTGTATGGATGAATTTCACTATCATCGAATACACCCGTTTCATGGTATTTTTTTAATACGGAGCCGTGAGCATCTACACCTACCGCTTCAATATTTGGATTTTGTTCTTTTAGATAAGTTGCTGTTCCGCACATTGTTCCACCTGTTCCTACTGCTGCAACTAAGTGGGTGATTTTACCCTCAGTTTGTGCCCAAATCTCTGGTCCAGTCGAATGGTAATGTGCTAAATTATTATTTGGATTAAAATTTTGATTTGCATACCATGCGCCAGGTATTTCTTTTGACAAACTAATTGCTTTTGAATAGTACGACCGTGGATCTTCAGGTTTTACCTTAGAGGGACATAAAATCACCTCTGCTCCCATCGCCTTCAAAGCATTAATTTTTTCCTTAGAAGCTTTGTCTGCAACTGCCAGTACACATCGATACCCTTTGATTCCAGCAATCATTGCTAATGCCAAACCTGTATTTCCCGAGGTTGCATCAATCACAGTTCCACCAGGTTCCAATTCCCCATTTCGCTCAGCTTGCTCAATCATATAAGCAGCAATCCGATCTTTGGCCGATTGTCCAGGATTAAAACTCTCTAATTTTACATAAATATTAGTGTGGAGGTCTTCGCTCAAATGTCGAAGTTTGATAAGAGGGGTATTTCCAATAGCTTTTGTAACATTTCGATAAGCTCCTTTTTCAATCGTTCTATTTCTAACTAGGCTTAATTTAGTCATAATAACATTTTGGGTTTTAAGTTTTGACGAATTGTTTTGATATTTGACACATTGCAAATATGCTCGAATATTCCTTTTTTATAAAGTGTTTTGGAAGCGAAATGGTGGACAATAGACTCATAATGGTGAATACTATGGTATCAAGGGTGAATATTTGAGCAAAATGTACTAAAATCAAGGCTTTTGGGGGGCAAGTTCTATAAATCTGCCTTGAATCATTCTCTTTGTATAACATGATTTTTTTCTTATATACATCCTAAAAAAATATTTTCGTACTTTAGTATTTGGAAAAAGCACCTTTTTTTTCAACAAAACTTGGGAATAGTTAAAATCAAAATAGAAAGCAAAATTTTTTATTTTCATAGAGGCTCTTCCTTAAATTAACCTTCCCTTTTCGATGAGACCAACACTTAAACTCCTATTCACGATTCTATTATTTTTTATTATAAAAAATGTATCGTGGGCTGGCAATAATTGTGGCAATGCTACTTCTATTTCCAATCAAATGACTGCATTTGAGACACACAGTAATATTGGAAATACCAACTCTGGAGTACCTGCTCCACCTTGCGGAAATTATACTTCTGCCGATTTTTGGTTTTCTACCACCGTGCCTCCTAGTGGTTTTTTAAGTATTGTGATTTTGCCGGGGACAATGATCGACCCTGCCATGGCGATTTACACGGGTACTTGTAATAATTTAAACCTAGAAGGATGTTCTGCTGAAGATTTTTGTGGAAATCAATCTTCTGCAATATATGAAGGAAGTGGATTGACTCCCGGGACTACCTATTATATTCGAGTTTGGGCTGTAGGTGGTGCTCCAAATGGTACATTTGACATCCGAGTTTCTTCTGCCAATCCTCCACCTGCTTCTCCTCTTGAATTAGATGCTCTAGTGGGAACTGCAAATAATAGTGCTGGAGGATGTATCCAATTGACAACTACAATTAATAATCAATTAGGATGCGCATGGAATTCGACTCAAGATGATATGAGTCAAGTTTTTGAAAAAAACGTGGTACTTAATTTTGGAACCAATAATGGTGGAGCAGATGGAATCACTTTAGCTTTTCAAAATTCACCTGCAGGGTCTTCTGCTTGTGGAATTGGAGGAGGAGGAATTGGAGCCAATAGTATTCCAAACTCTCTTTTCTTTGAATTTGACACATGGAATAATGGTGTTGGGGTTGGAGATATTCCAGAAGATCATGCTGCCGTTTTTGTCAATGGAGATAATACCAGTATTATTGCTGGGCCAATTGCTCTTAATGGTGGCAATATTGAAACTGGTCAAGATTTTCCAGTAAAAATAAAATGGAACGGAGTCACCTTTGATTACGAAGTTTATTTTGATAATGTACTTGTTTTAAGTGGTAATTATGATATTTCAACCAATTCTTTGAATGGTGGAAATATGGCATATTGGGGTACAACTGCATCTACAGGTGGAGCTAATAATAACCAATCCATTTGTCCATTTGAACCAGATCCATATTTTGGAGGGACTGAACAAATTGTGGATGTAACGATTTGTGAAGGCGAATCCTACTTTGCAGGTGGAGCTAATCAAACAACCACGGGAGTTTATACTGACAATGTTCCACTTGCCAATGGTTGCCAAAGTACAACTACGACTAATCTTACCGTTATTCCAAATGCTACTGAAACTTTAAATGAAGTTGTTTGCGAAGGCACATGTATCACCGTTGGAACTGATATGTTTTGTAATTCAGGAACCTTTAATGTTACCCTTCAAGGACAAAGTGCATTGTCATGTGATAGTATTGTTACATTAAATTTGCAAGTACTCGATCCGCAAGCCTTTATTCTTCAAAATCCAGTTCCTACGCTTGATTGTACAAATACAACTGTAACTTTAGATGGGAGTTTTTCTTCTTCAGGCCCTGGAATAACTTATAGTTGGGCTGGGCCATGTATTGTTAGTGGATGGGGGACAAATACTGTTGAAGTAGATTGTGAAGGAAATTATACCCTTACCGTAACTCAAACTGTTGGGAATGCTCCGCCTTGTGTTTCATTCCAAACCATTACCGTTCTCAATAATCAAGTTACCATTATTGCTGATGCGGGACCTAATCAAGTACTTGATTGTACCACAGGTTGTACTTTTCTCAATGGAACAAATTCATCTATGGGGCCCACGATCAACTATCTTTGGAGTGGTCCAAATAACTTTTCTAGTACTTTACAAAATCCAGAAGTTTGCGAAGCGGGAACCTATACCCTTTTAGTATTTGATACTTCCAATGATTGTTTTGCAAATGATAATGTAGAAGTTACGGGAAGTCCTGCACCTACTGCAGACGCAGGTGATGATGCTGTCATTGATTGTAACAATACTTCTGCAACTTTAAATGGTGGCAACTCTTCTACGGGAACTGGTTTCACACTTACTTGGCAAGATGCTAATGGAAATACAGTTGGAAATGGCATCACCTTTACCACTATGAATGAAGGAACTTATACCCTAGTCGTAACCAATAATACAACAGGATGTTCTTCTACTGATGATGCCATCGTTACTGGAGATAATGTTACTCCAACAGCAAATGCAGGTGCCGATGCCATTATTACTTGTAACAATACCTTTGTTATTTTAGATGGAAGTGGTTCTAGTTCTGGAAATAATATCACCTTAACTTGGCTCAATTCTAATGGTATGGTCGTAGGAATGGGAACGACATTCACGACTTCCGATGAAGGTACTTATACCTTAGTCGTATCCAATACTGCTAATAATTGTGTTGATACTGATGACGTAGTAGTTACAGAAAACACGACCCTTCCATTTGTCAATGCAGGCCCTGATGAAACAATAGATTGTAATAATTCTTCGGTTACTTTAAATGGTGGATTCTCTGATAATGGCCCTGGGTTTCAACTCGTTTGGCTTAATGATATGGGAAATCAAGTAGGACAAGGCACAATGCTAACCACTTCTGATGTAGGTACTTACACCCTCATCGTTACCAATACCACAACAGGATGTTCAGATTCTGATATGGCAAATGTAATTGATAACACTACTCCTCCATTTGCTGAAGCTGGCCCTGATGGAATAATAGATTGTAATAATCCTACCGCTACACTTAATGGTGGATTCTCTGATAATGGCCCTGGATTTCAACTCGTTTGGCTCGATGATATGGGAAATCAAGTCGGTATGGGTAATACATTTACATCTTCCAATACTGGAACTTATACTTTAATTGTTACCAATACGACTACTGGATGTTTTGCTTCAGACGTTGCAATGATTTCGGGAAGTAGTGATGTGCCCGTTGCAAATGCAGGAGATGATGCACTTATTGATTGTAATAATTTGACGGTTACTTTGGATGGAAGTAGTTCTAGTTCTGGAAATAATATCACCTTGACTTGGCTTGATGCTAATGGCTCAGTCGTAGGTATGGGAACAACATTCACGACTTCCGATGAAGGTACTTATACTTTATTAGTAACCAATACTGATAATAATTGTGTTGCTTCGGATGATGTGGTGGTTACAGAAAATACAGACCAACCTCTAGTTGATGCAGGTTTTGATATGACAATAGATTGTAACAATTCTTCAGTTATTCTAAATGGTGGATTCTCTGATAATGGCTCTGGTTTCCAACTCGTTTGGCTTGATGATATGGGAAATCAAGTAGGACAAGGTACTATGCATACTACCTCTGATGAAGGTACTTACACCCTTATCGTTACCAATACGACAACTGGATGTTCCGATTCGGATATGGTAAATGTTACAGAAAACACGACTCCTCCAAATGCAGATGCAGGCCCCGATGCAGTTATTGATTGCGATAATAATTCTGCTACGCTTGATGGTGGAAACTCTGATACGGGAGCTGGTTTCGAATTGATTTGGCAAGATGATATGGGAAATCAAGTAGGCATGGGTAATACATTTAC
>CAKZSH010000173.1 GCA_937918905.1 uncultured Saprospiraceae bacterium | reverse complement strand
TGGACTTAATTGTTGACTAAATGATTGAAGACTAAATGCTAAAAGAAGCAGCGAAAAAATAAGTTTTTTGTAAAAAGTTGAAAGCATAGGATGTAGGTTTTAGTTTTTCCAAAATTTTTAAGGTGGAATTTTAAAGTAGTGCTGAATAATTAATCATTTAGGGACTAGGAATTAAATAATCTACCCAGATGACGAGGTTGTTTTTTCCTTTGAGGAAATGGAAAAATTAAGGCATACCCTGCGGTACGGCTTCATTTTTTCATGAAGTCAAAGAGAAAAAGAAGCCGTCAGGTGGGTAGATTATTTATTTCCTAGTCCCTTACCTTCAAAAGTACTATCATTATACTGATATTTGCAAAATAATAATTACAGAAAATTGTTGATTTTTGTCAATGAGTAAATTTTTGAATTTAAAATATGGAAAAACATAAGAAGCCGAGAGGACTTTGGGCCAGTATTATTTATATGAAATGTCCACGTTGTCGAGAAGGGAATCTTTTTGAGAAACCCACCTTTGCTTATTCAGAGCCTACCAAAATGCCTGAATCATGTGAAGTATGTGGACAAAATTTTATGCCAGAGCCAGGGTTTTGGTTTGGAGCGATGTTTATTTCTTACATCTGGACAGCTTGGTTTTGTTTATTTTTTGTAGGAGGTGGGATTATGTTTTTGGGGATGAGTGTCAATGCGGCTTTTGGTTTATTGATATTGATGTGTGCCATATTTTTCTTTTGGATATTTCGAATTTCAAGATCAATATGGATTCATATTTATGTGAAGTATGATCCTGAGAAAAGACGTACGCTTCGCTAGACGTACATTCGATTTGCTCACTTGATGTATGACGTACTCCCGAAATTTCGGGAGTACGTCATACATCAAGTGCAGCGCAGCAAACATCCGTCAAGCGAAGCGTACGTTTTCAATCCACTACACTAAAAGTAGTTCGTCGATTAGCTTGATGTTCATCTTCAGTACAACGAGAACAACCGCAATCGATAGCAGGGGAACTTTTTCCAAAACCCTTTGCTTGTAATCTCGATTCCTCTACACCTTTGGTAATTAAATAATCTACTGCAGATTGAGCCCTTCTTTGCGAAAGCCTTTGATTGTAATTAGCTTTACCTCGACAATCAGTATGCGAAGCCATTTGGATTCGAATATTTGGATTTTGTAACAATGTATTTGCTAATTCATTCAGGGTAGGTTCGGCATCTCTCCGAATGTCTGCTTTATCATAATCATAGTAGATATTGTCCAAAGTAATTTCTTTGTTTTTGAAAATTTTATCCAAAACAATTTCTACTTCATATTTGGTTTCAGGGTTGTTTGGGTCTTTTGCAATACCTCTACTACTGAATCGGCCAGAGTTATTAAAATACCCTTCATGAGAAGCAAAGAAATTATAATCCGTATTTTCTTCTAGTTCCAAAGTGAATTTTCCTTCTTCATCGACAGTAACCGTTTCTTTTTTATTCCCAATTCGGATGTCCACTTTTGAATTCAATAATGGTTTCCGACCTAAAACTTTACTATTTGGATTATCTGCGAATTGATATATTTTTTCCAAAACATACCCTTCCAAAATCATTTTATAAACAATAGGTTTAGGCTCTTCTTTTTCTTCAGCAGGAGGTGGCGGTGGCGGAGGTAATTCTTTTTTTACAAATCGGTAAATATCATCACTTCCTTCTCCATCTACTCTTGATGAAGTAAAATATCCTTCTTGTAAAATATCACCATTGGGTTGAAAATTAGGATCAACAACATATCCAAAATCATCCCATCCAGAATTGATTGGCGATTTCAAGTTGATAACTGGAGTCCATTTACCATCTTTGGTTTGATAGGATTTAAATATATCCAAACCTCCCATTCCTGTATGGCTAGTGGATGAAAAATAAAGGGTATCATTTTGTAAAAAAGGAAATTTCTCATCACCTTCTGTATTGATATTTCTACCAAGTGGGCGAGGAGTTTCCCAACCATCAGGAGTTCTTTCCGAAACAAAAATATCATAACCTCCCCAAGCATCGGGATGGTCAGCAGAGAAATATAACAATGCTCCATCATTCGAAAGAGTAGGGTGTCCATAATTAACATTGGGTTCAACGAAATTTAAGACAGTTGCTTCTGCCCAGCTATCGCCATCACGAGTACTGACCATGAGTTTACAAAAGTAATCTGTATCTTCTGTGTCAAAACATCGAGAGAAATACATTTCTGTAAAGTCATTGTTAAAGGCAACGGTTCCTTCGTTGTGAACAGTATTGATGGTAGTGGAAAATGCTTCAACAGAATTAGACTCTGGGTTGACAATAAATAAATCGGAAAAATTAGAACCTGTCCAATTATAAGTGTCATCACCTTGGCTTGAAGCTCTATCGGAAGTAAAAACAAGCTGATTGTTTTGATAAGGGGTAGGTGCATATTCCGCAGAACTACTATTGAATTTTGCTAGTTCTATTTCAAACTCACCATCCTTAGCTTCTTTTAACCAATCAATGGCAATTTTACAAGCGGTGATTTCTTTTCGATATTCATAAGGACTTCCTATTTCCAAACCCAATTCTTTGAATGCCCCCATTGCTTCTTCGTATTGCTCATTTTTCTTTAGGGAAAAAGCGTATTCTTTCAGCGCATCGACACCATATTGATTATCGTAGGCAGTTTTATACCATTGGATGGCAGATGAATTTTTGTTTATTTTTTTATAGGATTCAGCAAGCATAAAGGCAAGTTTCCCTTTTTCCACTCGGCTATCTGCTTTTTTGTATTCCTTGTTGAGCATATCAACTGCAACCGAATATTGTTTGCGTTCGAATGCCATTTTTCCATCCGTAATTTTCTGAGTGTATTTACAGGAGAAAACAAGGGAAAAGGTAAGTATTAGAATTGTCCACGTTTTTGATCTCATAATAAAAGAATTTGTAATGCAATACTACACAAATAAACGCTATCCATAAGGTCTTTGTTGCAAGTTAACTTTTGCCGAAAGTACACGAGTCAAGGTTTGACTTGAAAAGTCAAGCCTTGACTTATGTTAATGGCAATATAATAAAGAAAGGTCTAACTTATGTTGATGTCCTTATCAGTCAAAGTCTGACTTTGCAAGTAAGACCTTGACTCGTGTATCTATATTTTTATTTGTAAACATGAATAGATATATACACTTAAACAAAAGTGTTTAGCTATAACAAAAGACGATGGAAAGATAATAAATGGTTGGAAAAGAATGAGGTAGGTACAAAAAAATAAGCTCGGACAATGCCGAGCTTAGGAAACGAATCTTACAATTTTTTAACCAAAACTTACAATTACTTGAATAACCAAATAGTGTGCCAAAAGAATATTTTTAACATATATCAATTTTATTTTTTTGAAAAAACTATTTGGTTTCAAGTTTCCTATCATAAAAGGTTATTACGTAATTGATGTTACGCAAAAAATATAATAATCTAGTTTCGAAAATATATTTAGTATTGAACGCTGAGTCGCTGAGACACAGAGTTGGTCTAATAACTTATTGAGGTCGTGGAGGATTTTTATTAAAATAAAAATGAGCTGAGATGCAGAGATTCAAAGTGTTCTTGATAAAAAGGCAAAAGGCTTTGCGAAATCTGCTTGGGGTGTTTATTTAACGGTGTCTATTAATTTTCTTCTTAGCCGTCGGATGTAAATCCGACTCTTTTGGTCGAATAATGTTGATTTTAAAACATTGATAATCAATCGTTTAGATCATACGTTTTTTGATGAGAGAGCCGGATTTACATCCGACGGCTAAGAAGAACGAGCTCAAAGACACACATTCATGAACACTCCCAAATATCTTCGAAAAGGTTTCTAACCTACTACGAAGCTCCTGCTTCGTAGCTATCCTGTAAAAGAATCAATTTCTGTTTTTCTTCGTTTATAAAACTTACCTAGCATTTATTATTTTTACATTTCAAATTAGTACAAAAGGAAGCAATAGAATTTTGTTGTTTTTTATTTCAAATTTCTATTTTTACCATAAAAACCGTACTATGTGACCAGTTTTTCAAAACTTAGTCTTTAATTAACCATAGCCCTTTTTAATTTTTTGGTTCTAAATGAATTTATGTGGTTTGTCAAAATAGTGATTTAGTTATTGGTTATTGAATTATTTCAAAAAACGTTATTTTTCAAAAGTTTTTGACCAATAAATTAATCACAATTTAAGTAAGGGAGTAGGAAATAAATAACCTACCCATCTGAAGGCTTCTTTTTCAATATGATTTCGCTTCGCTATGAAAAAATGAAGCCGTACCGAAGGGTATGCCTTAATTTTTACATTTCCTCATATTAAAAAATAATTTCTTCATACGGGTAGGTTATTTAATTCCTACTCCCTAAGCTACATAAAATCACTTTTAACTAATTTTTACTACGATATAAAATTCGTAGCCACAAGCACCTCACTATTAAATGACAGAAACGGTACAGAAGGAAAATCTTACAACTTCGTTAAACTCTTTTGAATCTGTTCTCAATGCTTCTATTGAACAGGCATGGCTCAATAACGAAGATCAGGAGCACCTCCACGCATTGCTTCAAAGTGTGGAAAAAATCACGCATCAGTTTATCCAACTAGGCGATTTCTCAGCCAATCAAATTGAAACTCATACCGAGTCATCTGAAGTTTTTCCAAATTATGTTATTCATTTTATATGGATGGAAAAGGGAAAAGCATTTATGGTTCTATGTAGAGATATAGTTTTCCAATTTCATAAAGCATTGGTTTTAAAATCCCAAGGGAAGGTTTCACCTATGGCATTGGCACAACTTCAGGCGGCTTCTCATCGAGTGATTAAAGATAGTGCTGCTGAATTGGTGGAAAGTTTGGAAAAAGAAACTCGAACCATTGGGTTGGATGCTAAAGCTTTGGTCAAAAATATTTCGACTTGGAGTAAGCAAAATAACCCTTGGAAAATTTATAAAAAGCAAATCCAAGATCTGAATGCGCAATGCCAAAAAATTTCGGTTCAAACTGCTCAACTGATTACAGTTACCAATGAATTTCAAAAAATAAAAGATTTAGTCGCTCAAAATTTGGCAGCTTGTAAAACTGAAATTGATCAACTTTCCATCCTTACCAAAGACACTATTGATTATATTGAGGAGACCGTCGAAGAGAAACCAGGGAAGGTAGCACTCCACTTGGAAGAGATGGAATCAAAAATAGAAACGGCAAATCACATTGTCTTACTTGATGATGGTATCAAGGATACGCTCGAGGAGATGCTGGAAAAAATGCAGGCACCAATTGATACTGACGGAGGTTTATTGTTATATCGAGATATTATTTTCAAACGAAATACTCGACAATGGTTGGATTCTGAGATTTTACCATTAATATATGAGTTATGGGAAATCAACGAGCAGGTGGTGAATAGTTTTAAGATGTCGTTATTGAATATCAGAAATCGAGCGTTGCTTTTGTCCAATGAAATCAAAGAAGGGAAGCCTCCTGAATTTGACCAAACTCATTATTGTTATCCTTTAGTTTCTTATTTGGAAAAAACAGATAATTCGAAAAAGAAATTAGAAGAAATTGTGGAGACCATCGAATCTCGAATCAAAAAGGATTTCCAAGTAAGTGAAATTTACAATACAGATAATACTTTCCTACCTGTACCACTCCAATCAGCGATTAACCAATTTAACCTTAATCAAAACCCATGGGTGGTCAAATCTCAAGCATGGTTCAATAAGCAACGACAAGCCATTGCAAAATTCAAAACTTCGGTAGAGCATGAGGAGACGTTAAGTGTTTCTGAAAAAATTGTACGATTTATTGAGAATCGAAAACCCTTGGAAAAGAACGAACAATACACCGGTATTTTTTTAACAAAAGGTTTTGTTGGAAAATCATTTTGGGTAGGACGAGTGCAAGAGTTGAAACGATTTGAAAACTTAGTAGAGCAATGGAGATTAGGATTTAGAGGGGCTGCAATTTTAAGCGGACAACGTTTTGCAGGGAAAACTTTGTTTGGAGAATTTGCCTCTAATTCTTTCTTTTATCATAAAAATATAAGACTGATTCCTAATTCTACTATAAAGGTAGGAGGTCGTATTTATAATACTACTTATGATTTGGGAGCGGCTTTGGATTTTATAAAAAAACATACCATCAATACCCAAACCTTAGTTTGGATTGATGATTTGGAATATTGGAGTGATCCTAATATTCCTTTAAGTAAAAATGTGAGAGCATTGTGCAATGCCATTGATAATCAAGGGAATAGAATGTTTTTTTTGGTTTCGATGAGTAATTGGTTGTTGTCTCATTTAGATAAGACGCATGAAATATTAAGAGTTTTTCAAGCGGAAATCAACTTGGATAAAATGAATACGGAGGAGATGAAAAAAGCAATTTTGATTCGACATGGAGCGACTCATAAAACGCTTTTTAGAACTGAAGAAGATGAACCTACGGCAAAGGAATTTCAAAAAATGGTCAATAGAATTCACCGTTCTACTGTAGGTAATATTGGAGAAGCATTGACTCGATGGTCGTACAGAATTAAAAAGGTAGATGAAGAAAGCGTAATTTTTGTTCCTAATTCTAATTATGTTTTACCTGATTTTTTGACTCCTGATACTGCGCTTATTTTAGCAACAATCATGATGGAAAAAAGGACGAATGAATATCGATTGCGTAAGTTATTTGGTTCGCCTTTCAAAGAAAAATATCAACACCTTATCCAAAGATTAATTAGTGTGGGGCTATTGACTCGACACATGGACGGGTGGTTAGAAATTAACGAGTTGGCAGTAAATGAAGTAGGAAAATTATTGGAACGAAAACAGTATTTGAAATTTTACAGATAATTAATTTTGAATTTTGAATGATGAATTTTGAATGTTACAAACTATTGTGATTCAAAATTTTCGAACCATTCAAAATTCAAAATTCAAAATTCAAAATTATTAAATGGAAAAACTTTTTCAATCACAATTCACATGGTGGGAGTTTTTTATGGCGGCTCTGCTATTGTTGCTATTGTATTTTTTACTCACTTTTATTGAGCGTATCCTAGATAGATTTACTTTTTTAGGAAACTACCAACCTCTGGTAAGGAATTTTATTCACTCCTCTTTGTTGGTTTATGAAGCGGTGGTGTTATTGATTTTGAGTGGAATTTTTGTTTATATCAATCCTCCATTTCATGGAGTTTTAGCTTTGATGTTGGTGATAGGAGGCTATCGTCAAATCAAGGATTACCTCAATGGAAGAATTGTAAATTTTGATAATTATATTTCCGTAGGGAAAAGATTAAAAACTGAAAATACACAAGGTATCATTTCCAATATGGGAAGACTTGGTGTAAAAATACGAACCAATAAAGGTTTGCATTTTATCAATTACTCTGATTTATTAAATGACGGGTACATGTTGTTATCAGGTGAGGAAGTAGGTGGTTTTTACCAACTGAATATTCAACCCAATGATCCTGATGAAAAGGTAGATTATCCTTCTCAATTATTGGATTTATTGACGACGACGCCATATTTGGATTGGAACCATCGACCGCAATTATTACCATCGAAAGATACTTCAAAATTAATTAAGGCAAGAGTGGTGGTAAAAGAAGAAAGTCATTTAAACGACTTAATAACTTTGATTCAAGAATGGGGCTACTCCGTAAAAGTGGCATAATAATCTAACCACCAAACTTGCCTACTGGTAGGCAAGTATAGCGGTTACAGATATTTAAGTTTTAAAAAAAAAATAAAACAAGCGAGAATTATGGATTTTTTTAGTCCTTCTTTTTTATTAGCTATGGATTTTTCGAATCCATATTATTTAATTATAGGTGCATCGACAGTAATAATTTTATCCTTTATTTTTGGAGAGGTTTCTCAAAAGACCAATGTTCCATCCGTATTGATGTTGATTGTCTTAGGAGTGGTTTTACAAACGATGTTAAGCATAGAAAAAGAAACCATTTTACCAATTCTTGAAATCTTAGGAATTGTAGGATTGATTATGATTGTATTGGAGGCAGCTCTTGAACTTAAACTCAAACCAGAAAAGTATGTTCCCATAGTTAAAGCATTGGTGATAGCACTTGTAGGATTAATTGCGTCAGCTTATGTTGCAGCATTGGTACTTCATCAATTTATTGATGGAATGACTATGGAGAAAGCATGGTTCTATGCGACTCCACTTTCTATCCTTTCTAGTGCGATTATTATACCTAGTGTTTCAGGATTAAGTACTGCCAAAAAAGAATTTCATATTTATGAAAGTACCTTTTCTGATATTTTAGGAATTATGATGTTTATTTTTCTTAAAGGACAAGTGGAGTCAAGTCTAGATGATGCAGCAGGGGGAGGAGTGTCTTCCTTTGCTTTCAAGGTTTTACTAACTATTCTAATATCATTTATTGCGAGTTATTTAATCATCCTTATTTTTCAAAATATTAAAAGTCATACCAAACTGTTTTTGCTAATTGCAGTTCTATTGTTATTATATTCAGTTGGAAAAAAAATGGGGCTGTCTTCGCTTCTTATCATTTTGGTTTTTGGTTTAATCATCGCCAATATGAAACTATTCTTTCGAGGGCCGCTTGGGAGATGGTTGGAAATGGAAAAGGCAGAACATATTTATGAAGGGCTGCATGTCGTCACAATGGAAACAGCTTTTGTAGTGAGAACTTTCTTTTTTGTTTTCTTTGGATTGTCTATTGTAATTGCTTCAATATTTGACCCAAATGTAGCTTTAGTAAGTATGTTAATTATTATTTCAATTTATCTAATCAGGTTTGCAGTTTTAAAATTATTCATTGGAGAAGACATCGTTCCGCAACTTTACATTGCACCCCGTGGATTGATTACTGTTTTACTCTTTTATCAAATTCCTACTCAAGTAAAAGTAGCTACTTTCAATGAAGGGATTTTATTATTTATCATTATAGGAACGAGTTTAATTATGACTGTTGCAATGGTTAGAGATAAACAAAAAACAAGTGTTGCGGTACGAAAAGCAGAGGAGTCTCCAGTAGGTTATGAAAAATGGAAAGCACCAACGGTTACTGAAATAACTGACGATCATGCTAGTAAACATTAAAAATCTAAACAGGTTCTAATTCTGCGCAGTAAAAAAAAGTACAAAAACGATCATCTCAAATTAAAGAAACCTAAATTTCAAAATTATAATTTGTAAGATGATACCAATAAAAAAATTAGAAATTATTCAAAAATTAAGTATTGAAGAAATCAAAAATTATAATGGTTATAATCATTTAGTTAAAGATATTCTTGAGAGAAAAGGGGATGAAGCAATGGCATTTTTAATAAAAAAAGGAACCATAAAATTTACAAAAGAGGAATTGAAAATTGAGTTAGATTATATGGTAGAAAATAATTTACTCCTAATTGGACAATGGGAACAGATGATAAATCTTCTTGAAAATGCTTCAAATGGACAAGAAAGAATTACTAATTTTTTAAGAAGAAAAAGAAGGTTTGAAATTGTATAAAATCAGAATAGGATGATTTTTTGTGAATGGATTAATTAGGTCATATTGTGATCGAAAATATTTGCTTTTTATTCCTACTCTGCGTTAACCTAATCGGTTCAAGGTGAATTTATGTGGTTTATTAAAATAGTTATTAAGTTATTGGTCAAAAACTTTAGAAAAATAACGTTATTCGAAATAACTCAATAACCAGTAACTTATTATTTGACCGTTACTCAATAACTATTTGAACAAACCACATGAGTTCATTTAGAACCACCTAATCAATCCAACCAATTAACTTTTTATGTTTTATGCAAGTGGATAAAAACATTCCTGAAATTTCATTTAGAAGTATTCACAACAAATCTTTCGAATTTCAAATCGTTAGTAACCATGAGATTTTAGGTAACCTTGTTCCCAACCGACCTGACCCATTTCGTCCTCATCGAATTCATTTTTATGCCATCCTGTTTATCCTAGAAGGGGAGGGAAAACATTTTATTGATTTTAAAAAATACGATTATAAAAAAGGAAGTATCATTTTTATTTCAAAAGAACAAGTTCAAGCTTTTGAAAAAAATGAAGAACGAGAAGCATCCTTTTTATTGTTTACTGAAAACTTTATAGAACGTGGAAGTTTGAATTCCAGTTTGATGCAGCAACTGAGTTTGTATAATTACCATTTGTACTCACCTGTGATTCAGTTGAAAGAAAAAGAGATGGATTCATTTGTGAATTTAATAAAACGGATCAAAGAAGAATACGAAGCACCCGATGATAATTTGACAGAAGAAATTATTCAGTCTTCGTTAAAGATTTTTTTGGGAACTGCTGAACGGATTAGAAAAAAGAATCGTGCACAACTCATCCCTTCAAAATACCAAAGCGAATTTATTGAATTTCAAAAATTGTTAAATGAAAAACTATTTTCTACTCGACAAGTTCAGTACTACGCACAACAAATGGGCATGTCCACCAAAAAGCTAAATCGTATCACACAAGAGGTTACGAATAAACCTGCCAAAACTTATATTTGTGATATTCTAATTTTAGAAATCAAAAGATTTTTAATCAACACTTCTCTCAGTATCAAAGAAATTAGTTATAAAACTGGTTTTGAAGACCCTACCAATTTCGTAAAGTTTTTTAAAAAAAATACGAATTCTACTCCAATTGATTTTCGGAAAAATTATTGATTTTTTGAGTCGGAGATGACATCTTTTGCTTTACCCAATGCTCTGCTGCGAAGATGTGACCTCTCCATCCTCAATCTTTTTAAGGTTAAAATATTACCATATTGAGGTAATTTAGTAAAACTGTTATTTCCCATAATTACCATTTTGGATATGGTTATTTGATTTAGCTTCATAATTTTTTTATTCTAATTCCAATCAGTTATAATGCTTTAAACCAAATTTTATTTCAAAAAAAGATTTTCAAGTATTTTATAGTTGGAATTAGCTAATTTTTGTTTCAAAAAAAATTGAATTTAGTAAGATTGTCCAAAGACTATTTTTAATGCTTTTGAAATTGAATTGTCCCTTTTTAACCATTTCTTGACTTTCTTTGACCTTGGTATATATTAGGAATTGATGCAATTTTGCATTGTTAAAAAACAAAAAAAATAATCCAAGTACCGAGGTCATGAATAGAGACAACACCACCAAAAAAAGAGCTAGAAAAACGAGTAATTTAATCCTTGTATTTCTATTGTTATTATTAACCAATCTAGCATTTGCAAATAGCAAAGAGTTACCAAGTATTTTCGATGAATTATCTTATCAAGAAACAATGGAAGTTACATTGGAGATGGATATGAATGCTGTATTCGGAAATCGAAGAAATAATGAAAAACACAAAACCATTTTTTCCTATCAAGATAAAAATGGAGCAACTCAAACATGGGATATCAATGTTAAATTGAGAGGACGATTTCGAAGAACAAGATGTGAAGGATTGGCGCCACTCAAGTTAAATTTTAAAAAGGGAGATTTGAAGGCTGCGGGGTTATCAAAATATGATGACATGAAATTGGTTACGCATTGTGTTGCAGATAAAAAGGAAGCCAAACAACTTTTGGTCAAAGAATATTTAGCGTACAAAATTTTTAATCATATTTCAGAGGAAAGTTTTAGAGTTCAGTTTTTAAAAATTAATTATAAGGATTCTAAAACTGGTGCAATAGATGAACAATGGGGAATATTAATTGAAGATACGGCTGAATTAAGAGCAAGAATCCAAGCTGAAAAATCAGACAAATTATATAATCTGGAAAGGGATAAATTTAATTTGGATACTTATAAAAAGGTTGCTCTTTTTCAATATATGATTGGGAATAAAGATTGGAGTTCCAACCGGCTACATAATGTTAAGCTATTAAATAAGAGTGGTAAATACATTATTGTTCCCTACGATTTTGATTTTTCAGGAATTGTGGATGCGCCATATGCTACCATTAGTGATGAGTTGAATATTGAAAATAATAAGGATCGAGTATATCTGGGATTTGAAGAAGATTTGGAGAATTTTGAAGCAACTATTCAGTTTTATAATTTGAAAAAAGAAACTCTTCTTCAGATGATTAAGGACTGTGAATTATTATCAAGAAAGGATCGTAGGGAGATAGTTCGATACCTTAAATCTTTCTATAAAAATATTGAACAGATTCATTATCCTTTTGATAACGATAATTCACCTACTCTTGGAGAGTAGGTGAATTACATTTAAGAAACACTATTTTTTATATCCGAACAAACATAAATTTAATGATTGAAATTCGACAACAAGAAGCGATTAGAACCCCACAAATTAAAGAGGTAAAACCAAAAAAGAAAACTAAAAAGAAAAAGAAAAATTCAATTTCTAAAACAACGATTAATATTATTCGAACTACTCAACGAAATAATATTGACTTAACTGCAATTGCTGACAACAAAGCAAATGTATTGTTAAGTTTGAATGCATTGATTGTAGCAGCAATGGTTCCGATTGTAATTGCGAATGTGGATATTGTTTTTGCAAAAATGTTAATTATTCCATTGATGGTTTTAGCGGTCACCAATTTTGTTACCATCTTTATGGCAGCAGAAGTATTGAAGCCTTCTAATTTTGATAAAATGAGAACTAATGCGACTCCTGATATTAAATCAAGTCCATTCTTTTTTGGTAATTTTTATCAAATGCAACCTGAAGAATATTTTGTACATATTGATGGTGCTTTAAGTAATACCAAAGATTTGAAATCACACTTAGCTCAAGACTTATTTTATATTGGACAACGATTAGGTCAGAAAATGTCGATAGTTAGAAAGGCTTACAACACTTTTATTTTTGGAATCTTTTTAACGTTGATTGCGACAGGGACTGTTCTTTTTATTTTTTAAAATTTTTTGCCGCAGGTTTACGCTGATTTTTTATAATGTCAAAAAAAACGGATTAAAGAAAAATCATAAAAAATCAGCGTTTATCTGCGGCTAAGAAATCACAATTCTTTCATCACCAATTCAGGATTTTCCAAAATAGCTTTAGTCAATTGATAGTGCTCCGTTTCTTGATAATTGACTTTTGAAATACTCCCATCTTGAAAATAGAATACTTCCGAATCAGGTGACGACATAATAATAGGAGAGTGGGTGGCAATGATAAAATGAGATCCAGTCTGTTTTACCTTTTCCAAAATCAAAGACAGTAAACTCAATTGACGAGTAGGAGAGAGTGCTGCTTCTGGCTCATCAATCAAGTATAAACCTTTGCCTGTAATTCTAGAAGTAAAAAATTTCATAAAACCTTCTCCGTGCGACATGGCCTCTAAATCATGTGAATATCTATTGATGAAATTTTGCTTTTCTCCTTTGATAGGGCCCAACATTAGTTTAATATCACCACCTTCAAAATTTGCTTTTATTTCCTCAATTTCTTTATCAAGGGCTTTAATTTGATTTTTTATATTTCTAGAAAATCCAATAAAATCTTCTGCACGAACAAAGAACCCATGATGGGTTTTTTCAGCAAATCTTAAGTAAAGATAATTGGCTAATTCATTGGCTGCTGCAAGTGATTCATCTTCTTCCAAACGAAAACTACCCGCCAAAGGGACTTCTGAATAAGCAGCGATTGCTTCTAAAATAGTAGACTTTCCACTTCCATTTTCTCCTACAAAAAAACTAATATTTTTTTCAAATTCTAGTTCTTCTAAATTTTTAATAATGGGTAAAGTCCAAGGGAATTTTTCTGCTTCCTCTTCTGGGAAGTTTCTAAGTCGTAGGCTGGAGATAATCATGTATTAATTTTTGAAATACGAAGATAGGTTCTTGTTCATAATTATTCATAAGTTATTTCGGCTTCTTTTTTTACCCTTCTTCGTTAAAGATCCTTGCCGATGCTAGGCATCGCCTACGTTTTTTGCCTCAAAGGATAAAAAAATAATCTTGAAATAACTTATAACTAATTTTGGACAAGAACTTAATCACAAATATGAATGCCACAAGTTGATTTTTATTGGTCTCAGAAAAGGTTTAAATTTATTGTTCAAAATTTCATAGGTAGTGTTTTGAAAAAGGGAAAACGGATTTACGATTTAGTTTCATCTTTAAACAAATATATTCCAATACCCTTGTATATTTGTCGTTCCTTTTTTCCTGAATTGTTGTAGTAAATTCTCAGGATTTGAATTAGAACTTAAAAAAGCAAAAAGCTCAAATTAAACTTATGCCTAAAATTGTTTCTTTATTTGTAACCCGTCTTTATCGTGCGCACTTATCTGAATTAGGTGATGCACCCGATGCAGCAGAACTTGAAAAATCTTGTTTGATTATCGCAGAGGATGATGTGGCAGGGCAGAAGTGGTGCGACGAAAATGATTTTCCAGGCTATACCAGTTATGCCTCTTTGGATGATCTGCCATGGCGATTTCCTGTTTTTAAAAACTTGGTTGAATTGCTTGATAAGCATGTGGAATCCTTTGCTGAAGATCTTGAATTTAATTTGAATGGCAAAAAAATTAAATTAGATTCCATTTGGATTAACATACTTCCAGAAGGTGGAATCCATACTTCGCATTTGCATCCTCATAGTGTTATTAGTGGTACGACCTATGTTGCAGTTCCTAAGAGGGCGAATACGATTAAGTTTGAAGACCCACGGCATAGCATGATGATGGCTGCACCAACTCGTAAAACTGAGGCTCGTGAAGAAATGCGTAGTTTTGTCTATGTTGAACCTAAGGTTGGTGATGTCTTACTTTGGGAGAGTTGGTTACGTCACGAAGTGCCAATGAATATGGCTGAGGAAGAACGGATAAGCGTTAGTTTTAATTATGGTTGGGAATGATGATAACTAGTTTTGCTATGCGTTGTATTTTTATTGTTATAAAAAAATAAGAAATGGAAAATTAATAAATACAGGATTTTGACGAAGGAATTTTTTTGAAAAAAATGGCGAAAAAACAGCCTGTCAAAAACTGCATTTATTATTTTTCCATTTCTAAGATGTCATCACTCTCATGGTTATACTGAAAAATTAAGGTTCAAGGTGATTTTATGTGGTTGGTCAAATTAGTTATTAAGTTATTGGTCAAAAACCATAGAAAATAACGTTATTCGAAATAACTCAATAACCAATAACTTAATAACTATTTTGACCAACCACATAAAATCATTTTGAACCAAAATTAAACTTCTTAATGAATTGTAACACTATGTACACATTGAAATTTTTTCCCAATTTTTAATTCAACAATTCCCTCTTTGTCTTTAAAATCCCAATCCGCATCCAACTTATCAGCTACACCCATCCAAGGTTCGATACATACAAAAGGCGATTGTTGATTTTTTGACCAAATCCCTAAATACGAAAATCCTGAAAAATCAAAGGTCCAAATTTTTTTTCCATGAGCATTGACCAAGCTAACTTGATTGGAATTCATGTGTTTAAAAATAAGCGCATCATGCTCAAATAAATTATCGGAAATGGGAATCGTATTTTTTCCATTAAAAACATCTCTTGAATTTCCATTTAAATACCCATCAGTAATCAAAAGGCTTTCCACCCATTCGTCATTATCAAATACTAATGAATAATCTGATCGTTTTTCATTTTCATTCAATGGGACATTAAAGGCAGGATGAGCACCTAAGGAAAAATAAATGGTTTTGTTATCTAAGTTCTCTACTTCGTAAACGATTTGAATTTGATTTTTTATCAAAACATATTTTACCGTTAAGCAAAATTGATAAGGGTAGGCTTTTAAAGTTTCATCATTATATCGGAGTTGGTAGTGAGCTTCTTTTTTTTCCAAAAGAATATTTTCAAATAAAGTATTTCGAGCAAAGCCATGTTGTTTACCACTAAAGGTTTTACCACCTATTCGATATTTATCATTAAAAACCTTCCCGATATATGGAAATAAAATAGAAGAATGTCTTCCCCAAAATTGTGGGTCTGCTTTCCACATATATTCTTTTCCATTGGCATCTTGAATATGGGCTAGCTCTGCACCATGATGATTAATCCCAACTTTTAGATATTCATTTTGAATTTGATTTTTTTCCATATTTCTGTTTATTCTAAAATTAAATATAAGTAATGTGACGATATTTTAATTTTTTGTCATATAGTTAGATAATTTAAAATCAAAACATCGATACCCAATGCCATCTTTCTACAACTTCAAAAAAGTGCGCAATTCAATTAAATGCTCCTGACACTATACTTTTTGTAGCAAAATTAAACAATCTATAAGGGTTTTACTGTATTAATTTTTCAAATGAATTGAAGAATTGACGCACTATTTAATCATGGTTATTCTCTTCTCAAACAGAAGATTTAACAATAATGTTAAGGATTTATTGGTATCCCTTTCCTGATGCAGGAAAGGGATCTTTGTTTATAAAATAGTGTGAGCGATAACTTAACCTATTCTGCAAGAATGGGTTGGTTCTGGAAGGATTTGTGGAATTATAATTAACATATTAATCCTTTCAGAATCAGTCCGTCCTACGGACGAACTTAAATTCTGGAATGACTTCTTTATAAAAACGACATTTTGGGCTGCACTCTGTGTAATTTATTTACAATTAAGTCTAATTTTTTGGTTCAAGGTGATTTTATGTGGTTGGTCAAAATAGTTATTGAGTTATTGGTTAATAAGTTATTGGTCAAAAACCATAGAAAAATAACGTTATTCGAAATAACTCAATAACCAATAACTTAATAACTATTTTGACCAACCAC
>CAKZSH010000172.1 GCA_937918905.1 uncultured Saprospiraceae bacterium | reverse complement strand
GATTGTTATCGAATAATGGTAAACAGTAATTTACTCATAATTTATTCGATAACAATCAAACCATCAGCGAAGCGAAACCATCTAACAATCATTTTTATTTCAAATACACAGTAACCTCCACTCTCCTATTTCTAGCTTTTTCATTGGCACTTCTATTTGCTCTTACAGGTTTTGTTTCGCCAAAAGATATAGTTGATAGTTGTCGAAAAGAAACGCCTCGTTGAGTTAAATATTCCATAACCGCTGCCGATCTTCTTTCTCCCAATTTGAAATTATATTCACTATTCCCCTCATCATCCGTGTGCCCTGTCAAGTAAGCAGTAGCGTTTGGATTTTCTAACATGAATTCTACAACATCATCCAAATCTCTGTGGAAATAATTTTTGATAAAAGATTTATCCGTATCAAATTCCACGATTGCAGAGATGGTTCTTTTTTCCAAAAACTCTTGATGTACTTCTTTTTCCATTTGAGGACATCCGTTATTTTCTTTTACTCCTTTTAAGAATGGACAATAATCTTCCAAGTCGGAAAGACCATCTTTATCGGAATCAGGACATCCACCCATCGCAGCCGTTCCTTTTATAAATGGACAATTATCTACTTCATCTATCAATCCATCTTTGTCTGTATCCATTGCATTAGTCGGGCAACCTTGATTTGATTTTTCTCCAAACAAATGTGGACAAGCATCTTTGCTATCCCATACGCCATCACGATCCGTATCATTGCATCCATTAAAATGACGTAACCCAGGAACCGTCGGACACTCATCTAAATTATCAACTATGCCGTCTCCATCGCTATCTTTTTCATTTGGAAATCCTACAATTGCTTTTTGAGTTTTTGGAAAAGGTGTAGGAATTATTTCATTTTCTTCAATCGCCTTTCGGTTAAAACAATAAGTCATACTTAACTCAATCGCTCCTTTAGAATTGGTAACTGGAGATAATTTTGAAGTATTCATATCATAACTAACATTAATACTACTATGTTTAAATTTCATTCCTGCTTCCAAAATCATTGCATCTCCCAAACGGTTTGCGATTCCAATATTCAACCAGTTATCTTTTTTTAATTGATATAAAACTCTTGCTCCTACAATTTTTTCATTAGCTACTGATTGTTGGTTAAATGCTCCATGCAATTCTCCTTTGAGTCCTTTTCGAACTGGAAGTTGAGCTTTTGCAAAAAATGAAGTACGCATTGGGTACGTTTCATTTTGAGTTTCAAAAAATTGAGACGTTGGTTGATTTAAATGTGCGAATGATAATCCTGCTGAACCTTTTATCCGATTGAAATTTTTAGTAATAAAAACGCCTGCGGAAAGGCTTGGTAACATTTGAGTGGTTTTTGTAAAAGTTTCACCATTCGATAAGCTACCATTAAATCCTGTCCCCTCTTCATATTGATTATCAAATTGAAATAACTCAGGTTGAAATCGTTGTTGGATGACTCCACCACTTGCTCCTATGGATAGGAACGCTCCTCTTCCTGATAATTGTTTTCTGTATGAAAAATTTAATAATAATTGCGTAGTTCGTAAAGATGACTTTCCAGCATCGTTATGTAAAATATTTGTTCCCCACGAAAAATTATTGACTTTTTGATCAAATGCAAGTGTAATGTTACGGTACGCTTCTGGAATGTTTGACCATTGTGTACGGTAACTTGCAGCCAGCCGATTATCGCAATGTCCCTGCCCCATTGTCGCAGGATTTCGCATGGATGAATTTAATCCTGATTGTGAGAAATGAAGATCTTGTGCTTGGAGGGTAAAAATAAATATTGTAAATATTGATGTGATTAATATATTTTTCATGAGAAATGATTTTAGTATTTTGTAATTAGTCTTTTTATTTTTAGTCAAATTGTAATTATTCAGCATTGGCTGTACACGAGTCAAGGTTTGACTTTTCAAGTCAAGCCTTGACTTATAAGAACATCAATATAAGTCAAAGCCTGACTTAAAAAGTCAGACCTTGACTCCTGTACAGCTACTGCTGAATAGTCACGTCAAATTTAAAATCAACGCAATAGCGTAACTCGCCCTGATATTTTTCTTCTAATCCCTTCATCATCCACATAATCAAGCATGTAAACATAATTTCCATTTTGAGCATTTTGCCCATTCATGGTTCCATTCCATCCCATCGTTTGGTCATAAGAAATAAAAACTTCTTCGCCCCATTGATTAAAAACCAGGAAAGTCATTTGCGAAATTTTTCCTCCTCTTACAAAAAGAATATCATTTTCGCCATCGCTATTAGGAGTAAAAGCTGTTGGGATAAAAAGATCACCATCGGTTGGATTATTTATTATTGGAGGATTATTTCCATTTCCACCGTTGCCGTTTCCAGTTCCAGTTCCTGAGTTTTCATTATTTACCGTAACAAAATCAGTTTTAGTAACAATATATTCACAACCTTCAGAATTTCTTACTGTAGCTGTTATGGTATAAGTTCCTTCATCTTGATATTGATGAGTAGGAGAAAAATCATTAGAAGTATTTCCATCTCCGAAATCCCAATTGGCTTCTTCAATATTATTTGTAGTCGTCCATTGAAAATCAAAAACATCATCAGCCGTTCCCGTAGTTTTTGAAACAGAAAAATCAAAATCCCAATCGGAAAGAACTGTAATTTCAATAGGGTCCGAAATTACAACAGTACCATTTTGATGCGTAACTTGTACTTGATAATTCCCTGCGGAACTCACTTCATAAGTTGAGTCCGTTGCTCCTACGATTGCCCAACCATCTTTTAACCATTGATTATTTTCATTAGAGTTGGAAGTTAAAATTGAAGTTTCATTTGGACAAAGAGTAGTGTTTCCATTGATAACAATTACGGCTTCATCTGGATTAGATTGAACCGTAATTTCGATAGGGGCAGATGTTCCAGCACAACCATTTGTACTCGTAACTTCAACCGTATAAATTCCAGATTCAAAAACGGTAATCGTAGGAGTAGTTTCGCCTGTTGACCAAAAGTAATCCGATCCAAAACTTGAAATAAGAATCACAGAATCTCCTTCAAAAAATGAAGTTGCCCCTACTGCTGTAATCGTAGGAGTCTCCCCTGCTTGCACTAAAATTGTAATTTCATTAGATGTAAAAGAAGAATTATTATCCAAAGCCAAAACTTGTAATGTGTGCGTCCCCTCAGTCAAATTGTTAGTTTCTAAAATTGAATTTGAACCACTTTGAAAAATTTGTCCATCCAAATAAAAATGGTAAGTCGTATAAATACTCGGAGAAGCATTTAAGGTAATTTGTTCTCCTTGACAGATGGTAGAACTCCCACTAATCAATGATAAAGAAACCCCTTGATCCAAATCTGTAATCGTTCTTACTAAATGATTATAAGCATCTCCAACATAAATTTCTTTTGTAATCGGAGACATTGCAATAGCGGTTGCTCCACTAAATTTTGCTTGAGCACCTACCCCATCAACTGCTCCTGTTACTTCGACAGTACCTGCATAAGTAGACACTTGTCCTTCAGGTGTGATTTTTCTAACGGTGTAATTATAACCATCTGCTACAAAAATATTTCCCATAGAATCCACAGTCATATCCCAAGGGTAATTAAAAGAAGCAGTCGTCGTCAATCCATCATCACTATCAATTGAACCATCTCCTGCCACAGTAGTTACAACTCCTTCAGGTGTGATTTTTCGAATTTTATGATTCCACTCATCTGCTACTAAAATATCTCCATTCAAATCTAAAGTCAAACCATAAGGTCTTCGAAAACTTGCTTGATTACCCGTTCCATCTGCATCACCCATTTGATATGGTTTCCCTGCAAGAGTGGTTACAAAACCAAGGTTATCAATTTTACGAATGATATGAGTGAGGTGATCGGCAACATAAAGATTTCCATTTTCGTCCGCTTCGATACCTGTTGGATTTCCAAAAGTAGCTGCAGTTGCAAATCCGTTAGAGGTTCCATAATTTCCAGAACCTGCCACAGTTGTAACGGTACCATCAGGAGTAATTTTTCGAATTTTATTATTTCTGGTATCCGCTACGAATACATTTCCATCGTGATCTACACATAGTCCCCAAGGTTCGTTGAATGTTGCTTGAGTTCCTACTCCATCTGCATCGCCTGTCACTCCTGATGTTCCTGCCAATGTAGTTACCATTCCATCTAAAGTGATTTTTCGAATGGTATGACTCCAACGATCTGCCGTATAAACTACGCCATCAATTCCTACAGCAATTCCATGTGGATTATTAAATGTAGCATCAAATGTTTCTCCATCATTATTCCCAGGGATCTCTGGTTGTCCAGCAACCGTAGTGACCAGTTGAGCTTGTATTTGTATTGTTATAAAAACAAAAATTAGTAAAAGTGTGTATAGAATTTTCATGTCAAATAGTTAATTGTGGGTCTAGATAATTTTATGTGATTTTATAAAAACTGTTGATATAAATTCAGCATTATCAAAAACCATAAAAAGTTGAATAGTTATTTGTGCGCTTCGCTATTGGTTAATCAGGCTAACGTAAATCATAATATGAATCACATATTTTCGATCACAATGTGACCCAATAAACTTTTTAACCAATAGCGAAGCGACCTTATTCACCTAAAATCATTTAGAACCTAATTGTGCGAATTAAAAAAATTATCCTATAGCTTTTTGTAATGGTAACGGTAATTCAAAATCAAAAACAGGTACAGGTTTTTTAGCTTTACCAAGTGTAAGTGCGCTGTACTTATCTGCAATTACTGACCAACGATACCTTCGAAAAGCAACTTCAGTAAGTTCCTTTGCCATCTCTGAAAGATTTAATGATTCTTCAAATTCAATCATTTTTGATAGCTCTTCTGCATCACTAAAAAAGTATGCTTTCTTCTCTGTAGTTATTTTGTTATAAACTATATCAAAAGAAAAAATAGGTAAGCCTAAATACATCGCCTCTACCAAAGAAGGATTGGTTCCTCCTGCGCTATGCCCGTGAATGTAGACTTTACAGTTCGACCTCAATTCATTTAATAAAACAGCATCGTAGATTGGATCTAAAAGAAATAGATTTTTAGATGCTTTAAATTCTTCTCGAAGTGATCTTCCATAATCGCTTACCTCCCAATTCCCTACAAATACAAGTGGGAGATGATCTTGCATAGTAAATGCTTCTAAGATCATTTTAATATTATTCTCTGGCTCGATACGAGCTACTTTAAAAGCATATTCGTTCGCTAAAAATGGAAAAGTTACCAAGGTCTCTTGACTAATTTTTTGAGATAGATTATGATCTGCACCATACTCGATCAAGTTGGCATTTACACCATAGCGATCATAAACATATTTTTGAATTGCAGCATTATCTGCAACAATTTCATCTGCGAATTGTACGGCTACTTTTTCACTAATCATTAAAAACCACTTAGCGTATCGGTTCCATTTCGGTCGTCGCCATTCGAGTCCATCTACATTTACGATTATTTTTTTTGCTGGGAAAAATAGTTTTACAAAAGGTAAGAACAGACATCCTGAAACACCTAAAATTAAAAGTGCATCACAAAAAAACACAGCATGAATAATAGAAAGAATATCATAAAAAATACTCCAAACTCCATTTGCTGACATTGGAATATATTTGATTTTTGCACCATTCCATTCTTTTACTCTTTCCTCCGCTGTGTAGTGCTTTGTACTGTTGTAAACGGTGATGTCAAGCTCCTCATTGAGGTTGGTTACGAGTTGGTGAGCTAAGGTTTCGAAACCTCCGTAACGTGCTGGAACTCCTACCGTTCCTATTATTGCTAATCTTGTTTTATTATTATTCATGGTCAAATTATTTAGTTACTTGACCATATTCAAAAGCGAAACCGATTTACAAATCTTTGATTTTCAGGTTTTTATAAAAATAAAAAAGTAAAATATGTTCTCGTTTTGAGAAAAGTTATTTTTTTGAGAAAGGGGTTTGGGGGTTTTGGTGGATTAGTTAATTGGGGAATTAGTTGATTAGGCGATTGGTGAGTCTGTGGTATTTTGATCCTCAGCCGTCGGATGTAAATCCGACTTTCTCAATCGAATAAATTATGCTTCTAAAATTTTGATAACCACGTATTTAGGGACTAGGAAATAAATAATCTACCCACCTGACGGCTTCTTTTTCTCTTTGACTTCATGAAAAAATGAAGCCGTACCCGCAGGGTATGCCTCAATTTTTCCATTTCCTCAAAGAA
>CAKZSH010000171.1 GCA_937918905.1 uncultured Saprospiraceae bacterium | reverse complement strand
TTTAAAACAACTCAATCGTATCGCCTGGTGATAATTTACTTTTATTATTTGGATCAACTTCTTTTACTCCAGTCAATCGTTGGTCACTCAATTTATTTCCTAAAGCCTTCCAACCTTTGACATCAATAAAATCTGCCAACTTCACGGTACCTGACATCTTCTTGGATTTCACTTTATAGTTGTATTCAATCTCCGGATTTTCTTTGATACTTGCATACAATAATTTCGAACTTTTATGTTCTGAAAGGAAACTATAAACTTGATTTAGAGAAGTCGTTTCTACTTGGAAACGTTTGACCATTGTCCATTTTTTAGCTCCTTCATAATAAACTGCATTGATTACCGTATTAGGATCAAATTTTTGAATACTCAATAATTCCTTTGGATCAAAACGTTTGGTCATATCAAAATCTACTACCTCGTAAGTTCCATTTTTATACAAAGCAAAAATTGCATCACCTGTATCGAAGTCTCCAAGGAAAGTTCCACGTTCTTCTGTATTCAATCGTCCACTCACATTATCCATCCATAATTTTTGAGCACCAAGACTTGATTGACCCAGTTCTTTTTGAGTCACTTTTCGAACAGGGTATTTGGTAATAATATTCCCATTAGAGCCTCTTCCTTTAATGTCTAATGATTCAAAATAGAAATCAAAAATTTTCTTATGAGCACCACAGCCTTGAGATAATTGAATCGTCACTACTTCTGATTCTCCATTCGGATTAGCAGTTAAGTAATGTACTTTTGACCCCTTGGCACCTTTGGTCAAATCATATTCTCGATCTCGTGTAATTCCAGTTACTTGAAATCTTTTTCCCATCGAACGCCCCGATTTCGCATCGACATAAATCATATTATAAGTGGTTCGATCATCTCCCTTTTTCCAAACCGCTACATGTAAAATATTTTTACCCATAAATATTTTATCAGAGATTCTGCTCACCTTAAATTTTCCATCTTTTCGGAAAACAATAATATCGTCAATGTCAGAACAGTCTGAAATAAACTCTTCTTTTTTCATACTTGTACCCGAACCAATAAAACCTTCTTTTCGATTGACATATAATTTCGCATTGTTCGCTACAACCTGTGCAACTTTAATCGTTTCAAAAGAAGTAATTTTTGTTCGACGCTCTCTCCCCTTTCCATATTTTTTCAAAAGATTTTCAAAATACGCAATTGCATATTTGGTCAAATATTTTAAATCGTGTTTGACTTGTTTTAATTCATCTTCAATTTTAGTGATTAACTCATCTGCTTTGAAAGAGTTGTATTTTGAAATTCGTTTGATTTTGATTTCCGTCAATCGAACAATATCCTCTTCTGTAATATCTCGGTGAAGTCGAACTCGTTTGTCTGCTTTTTTCTTTTTGTCCTTTGGAGTAGCAATGTATTTTTTCAATTCTTTATCAATCGTTTCGATAACTGCTTCCCAAGTTTCACATTCTTCGATTTCACGATACACTCTCTTTTCAATAAATATTTTTTCCAAACTCGCAAAATGCCATTTCTCTTCTAGCTCTCCTTTTCTGATCTCCAACTCCTGACGGAGCAAATCTTTTGTCGCTTCCGTTGAATATTTTAACAAATCATTTACGGAAAGAAAAAGTGGCTTGTCATCAACGATCACACATGCATTTGGAGAAATAGAAACCTCACAATTGGTGAATGCGTACAACGCATCCATGGTCACTTCAGGAGAAACTCCTGAGGCCAAGTCTACCACAATTGCCACATCCTTTGCGGTATTGTCCGTAACCTTTTTGATTTTGATTTTCCCTTTGTCATTGGCTTTTACGATACTGTCCATTAAGTTGGCAGTCGTAACCCCGTAAGGCAATTCTTTGATGACCAATGTATCCTTATCTACTTTTTCGATGACTGCACGAACTTTAACTTTTCCACCACGTTTCCCCATTTTATAATCAGTCGTATCAATCATTCCTCCCGTCATAAAATCAGGTAAAATTCTAAAAGGTTTCCCTTCCAAAATTTTTATCGATGCTCGAATTAATTCAATAAAATTATGAGGTAAAATTTTTGTCGATAAACCTACCGCAATTCCTTCCGCACCTTGCGCCAACAACAATGGAAATTTCATTGGCAACTGAACAGGTTCTTTTTTACGACCATCGTAAGTGAGTTGCCATTCCGTAGTTTGATTGTTAAATGCAACTTCCAACGCAAACTTTGTCAACCTCGCCTCAATGTAACGAGGGGCAGCTGCACCATCACCAGTTCGAGCATCTCCCCAGTTTCCTTGTGGGTCGATGAGCAAATCTTTTTGACCTAAATTAACCAATGCACCTCCAATCGCAGCATCACCATGTGGGTGGAACTGCATGGTTTGACCAATGACATTTGCTACTTTATGATATCGCCCATCATCCATTTCTTTGAGGGCGTGAAGGATACGACGTTGTACAGGTTTGAGTCCATCTTCGTAGGCAGGAACGGCACGTTCAAGAATTACGTAAGAGGCGTAATCCAAAAAGTAATCTTTATACATTCCAGTTAATGTGATTACTCCATCTTCATCTGTTCCGTTGGAATTGCTTGGAATCCAAGTTGGTTTGCTTTTTCTTTTACTCATGTTTATATAAAGTGCTTCTTTGTTTCAAGTTTTTACTTGAAAAGTTCTAACGATGTTTCTAATTGTAAAGCTACAAAGATAAAAAAATTAAAATAATTTTAAAACAATTTGTTTATTAAAGTTTGCGAAGCAAAACAATCTATCAATAAAAAGCCATCCCGAATTATCATCGTTTGAAAACTCGGGATGGCTTAAATTATTTTTAAATAAAAAATTCTAGTTTCCAATTGGCCCCAACTCAATTCCTTCTGAGTAAGATACTTGGATTCCATTATCGCTAAATGCTTTTTTAATTGCAGCATAACAATCAAAAGTAGAATCCCAATAATTATCAGGATGGATAAAAGGTCGAACAGCTAAAACAATACTATGGCTATCAAAAGTTTCAATTCCGATATGTGGTTCTTGATCCCATACTACATTTGGAACTGTTTTGAGTGCTTCTCTAACTATAGTTTTTACTTTTGGAAAACTCTCAGCGTAAGGCATCACCACATTTAACTCTAATCGAATATTTCCTTTGTCTGAAAAATTAGTGATGACACCTTCCATCACTTGACCATTTGGGATGATATGTGTTTTTTGTCCAGGTGTAACTACTGCAGTTGTAAAAATTTGTATGCTCTCTACCTTTCCAAATTTCTCACTTACTTCTACCCAGTCTCCAATTTTGTATGGCTTAAAAACCATAATCATAATTCCTGCTGCAAAGTTTCCTAAACTTCCCTGCAATGCCATCCCTACTGCAAAACCTGCTGCTGCAATCAAACCAACTAAAGAAGTCGTCTCTACTCCTACTTGCTGGATAGCTGCCAAAAGAATAAATATTTTTAGCACGGCTCCCAAAAGAGAAATTAAAAAACTAGTTACTTCGATAGACAAGTTGGATTTCCCTAAAGAAATTTCGACAATTTTCATAACTTTTTTTACCACCCAAAAACCTATTACTAGAATGGCTATTGCCATAGCTAATTTGGTAGAGGCGCTAATGACTAAGTCTATTATTTTTGAATAATCAAATGATGTTACTTCTTCCATTTTTATTATTTAGTTTCTCATGTTAGATAATATTGCAAAAATAAAAAGTAATTAGGCAAAAACAAAAGGAGGTGGGTTTGTTGTGTATAGGTGTATGAGTGTAAAGGTATATATGTTGTCGAATATTTTTGAATCGAGTTTTATGGAATTTATTCTTTGGATGAGTATCACATATAGGATTTGAATAGATGCAGGATTTTAACTGTTAAATAGAAATTCATTCTTTATTTAGGCGTTTTATTTAAAAGTAGTTGCGAAAACGCCTTTTTTCAGTAAAAATCATGATTACAGGGTCACAAAAACGCAGCAAAAGCCTAAGTATAATCGTTCATTTTAGTGTAATATTTTATTCCGTTGAGAGATTAAGAAGAAAGAGCGTTGGGAATCCTGATTATTTTAGGCTAATTTTAATCAAATAAACATCTATGGATTTAGCCTTGAACTTAAATTTCGAAGAAAACGACCTCATTAGTGCTTGTGTCCGAAATGATCGAGATGCACAGCAATTGCTATATAAAGAATATTATGGCAAGATGATGGGGGTATGTCTTCGTTATTCTAATAATCAGGATGATGCTTTGGATATTTTACATGAAGGTTTTATCAAAGTCTTTAAAAATATCTCAAAATATCAACCTGGAACTTCTCTTACCGCTTGGATGCGCCGAATTATGGTGAATACTGCGATTGATTTTTATCGAAAAAATGTACGTCGTAGAACTGAAGATTTAGATACTGCTTACTCTGTGAAATCTTCAGAACCAGATGCTATTAGTCAAGTGACTGAAAAAGAAATTTTGGCTGCTATTCAAACTCTTTCTCCAGCTTACAGATCGGTCTTTAACCTTTATGTTATTGAAGGTTATTCACACAAAGAGATTGCTAATGAATTGGGAATTACGGAAAGTACTTCTCGATCCAACTTAGTGAAAGCAAGACATAAACTGAAAGCAATTCTTGCTGCGAAAATGATTAAATATGGAGAATAAGAACTTTGACCAATTTATTAAAAATGCGTTGGAAAATTTGGATGGTGAGAACCATGTGCCAATGGATTGGTCAATGATGAATGATAAATTGGATGCTGACCATTTTGATGAAATGATTCAGCAGAACTTGGGTAACTTGGATGGTGCTGCTATGGTTCCTATGAATTGGGATGCTATGAGTGATAAATTAGATGTGGTACTAGGTGCAGAAGCAGAAATCGAAGCTGAACCATTTGATCAAATGGTTCAACAATCTTTGGAAAATCTTGATGGCGGAAAATATGTGGCAATGGACTGGGGTGCAATGGATGAAAAATTAGATGCCGAGGTACACGTTGAAGATGTTTACTTAGATACTGTTGCCTATGGGCATTTGAAAAATATGGAGACTCCTTATAATAAGGAGCATTGGGAAATCATGGCGAATCGACTGGATGAAGAATATGCGTATCGTCGAAAAGTTATGATTACAAAATCATTAGAAGCGGCTGTCATTTTATTGTTGATTTGGACCGCCGTTAACTTTTTCCCATTCAAAGAAATTAATTCAACAGTTCTACCTGTTGCCGACTCGAATCTTCCTACAAATCAATATAATACGAATGACCAAAACGAAGCAACGGCTCCGAATAATTTAATTTCGGAAAATACTGCTTCCACATTTCCCAACTTTACAAATACTGATACTCAACAAAACGCTGATTCGGAAGTGATTGTAGATGAAGTTGCTCCTATTGCAGATGCTTCTTCTATAAATTCTAACAATTTACTTACAATCAATGAGGGATTATCGAATATCATTCCTCCCGCTGCTTTTTCTCGAATTAAGGCTTCTCCTTTTTTGAGTAAAGCAGCTTCCGTTTCTTTGAAAGAAAAAGAAAAGAAATATAACTCTGCATTAATCGCAGAAGATTTTACTAATGAGAATGATGGTATCTTAGAAGAAAAATTAAAAGTTCAAATTTCTCCTTTGCAATCATTACTTCCTTCTCTGCTTTCTTCTGATGAATATGAAGAAAATGATTACTCTTCTATTCCTGGAATTTTTAGCAAAAAGAAATTCCGTACCCATGATGTATTTTTCAGTATGTTCTCTAATTTGAATTTCAACTATGTGGAATCAGATTTTTATAATGATAAGATTCGAGAATGGGATGTTTTCCAAAGAGACCGTTACAGCTATGGTGGTGGATTTGCTTTAGGTTTCCAATTGAAAAGGTTGATGGTAGAAACTGGGCTTTCTTATAATTATGTCAGTTACCGCCAAAGAGCAGAAACCAATATCATTGGTAGTTTTGCAAAAGGATTTGCCGAGGAACAATGGGAGGATGCAGAATTGAATATGGTTCAAATTCCATTGAATATCAAGTATTCATTTTTAATGAGAAAAAAATGGAGAATGTATAGTTTGACTGGTGTTTCTTTAAATGTAGCAGCAACTAATAACTTTAATTTCCAAGTGGAAGAAACAACTGCAACTAGAGCACCTATCGAAAGTAAAATTGCAAATGAAGCTGCTACTTACAAAGGTCTTTTGGAAGGTGGTACTTTATATCAAAATAGTTATTTAACTGCTAACTTAGGTTTGGGTATCGAAAGAAAATTCACTTATCGTTGGAGTTTATTTTTACAACCTGTGTACCAACATTACTTCTTGTTTGAAGGACTTGGCCCCAATAAAGATCGAATCTATACAGGTAATGTGACGTTTGGTGCGAAAGTAAGGATTAGATAACTGTGAACTGTGGTGAACTGTGAATTAATAACGGTGATAATCGTTTTTCAGTAAATTATAAAAAATAAAAAAAGGTAGTTCGTCTTAACGAACTACCTTTTTTTATTAAAGCAAACCACTCACAAAATCACACTCTCCATTATTGGTTCACAGTTCAACGTTAACCGTTCACAGTTATTTCACCTTTATATTTCCATACTTCACTTTAGCTTTGATGTAGCTGTTAGGATTCTTATTTTTTCCTACGACAAATTCAACTTTTCGTTCATTTCCTTTTTTGTCTTGACAAACGATATTGGAAACTTTTGGGTATTTGACACTTGCAAATTGAGCAGTCGCATCCATTTTATAATTAGAACCTTTTTCTACTTCAAAGTGAAAATGAGTATCCTCTCCTACTATAAAAATATCTGAAAAGCCTTGAGATATTTCAACAATATCAACTCCTCCATGAAGCATATCAAAGTCACCACTATCTTGTAAAAGCCCAATTTTAAAATCAGAAAATTCAGAGACTACTACAATCTTTTTTACTTGTTGAATATCAATTTTATCATACTTTCCTATATTTCTAAATTCATTAACGACACCTATTTTATAAGTATCATTGATACTTTTACTTTTGATGTCACCTGCCAAATCTACATTTACTTTCGAGTAGCTCGTATAAAAATTTACATTGCTTACTTTTTTTATTCGAATGTTTCCATGTCTCATTTTGATTTCAGAATTGGCAGCCTCCATAACGGTACAAGCTCCATAATTCAAATCCAATTTTAATCGATTTTCGATAGTTTGTAATCGAATATTTCCATGCTTCACCGTGAGGGTTGCCGTTCCTTCTAATTTTTCAATCAATGCATCTCCAAACTTGTTGAATAAATTCAAATGGCAAGTTTTAGGCATATAAACAATGTAATCAACAGTATATACACTTCGTACATAATTCCAATTCCATCTTGGAATTTCAGTAATTTGAGTTCGTGCACTTACGGTGTTATCATTCGCATCAAATAAAATTTTGATCCGCTCAAACACATCATTCGCATCTGATTGTTTACGAGCATTTACAGTAATTAAAACTTCAACACTAACTTCACTTTTATTCCAAGTTTTGACCTCTATTTTACCTCTCGTATTGGACAATATTACTTTTCCATCTAAAGGAATCGCGCTACTATTTTTTTTCTTTAGATAAAATTCTTTTGCAAATAGAGGAGAACTTGCTATAAAAAAAGTCAGTAGCAATAATACAATTCTACATTTCATCACTTTCATTATTTTGACTTTTTGATTGATCTATTTTTTCTAATACTATTTCTAAAATTCTAATTTTTGATTCATAGTTACGAATCATGGCTTGAACGATTTGTTCTTCACTTCCTTTAGGAACATTAACCAATTCTTTACGCAACTCTTCCAATGTCAAATCCAAATCCATCAAATCGTCATTGATAGATTCATCATAATTGTAGTTAGCTAATCGTGCATGCTTTTGACTAATTTCTTTTTGGAAGTTGCTTTCCATTTCACCATACTCTGGAGAAATTTCTTCGAGACTTACCACTTGTTCTTTTGAAATAGAATTTGACGTAGCGTATTTTTTTCCAAAAAAAGCTCCAACTCCCAACAATATAATTACGGAAGCGGCAACACTTGCCATTCGAAAAAGAGAAATACGTTTAGCCTTTGGTGGTGCCAATTCTTTTTCGATATCCGCCCAAACTTTAAGGTTCGGTACTTTATCATCGAATTGATCCCGATTTTCGTTAATAAATTCTTCGAGACGATCTCTCATGTTTATTTTTTATTTATTGATTAGTTTCTTTTTTTTAGATCTCACCTCTGTCAGCGAAGCGGTCTCTCTTCCTTCATTTTCTGATTCCTCAATAACTCTCTTAATTTCTTTTTGGCTCTACTAAATTGTGATTTAGAAGTAGCCTCTGAAATCTGTAAAATTTCAGCAATCTCTTTATGATCGTACCCTTCCATCATGTATAATGTAAAAACCACACGGTAACCGTCAGGCAACTGCATCATCGCATTGTTAATGGATTCTACCGTATAGGAAGGGCTTGAGTTTTCCTCTTCAGGAATAGGTTGTTCGGTGATTTTTTCGTTCAGTTCTTGGATTTCGAGCCTTCTTTTTTTCAAAAAATTAATGCAGTTATTCACTACAATTCGCTTGATCCAGGCTCCAACAGAAGATTGAAAACGGAATGTATGCAACTTGGTAAATACATCAACAAACGAATTTTGCAAAAGATCTTCTGCATCCAAATCGTTTTTCACCATACGCAGACATATATTATACATCGCTCTAGAATAGAGTCGATATAGTTCAAATTGAGCCTGACGTTTTCCCTCTTTGCAGTCCTCAACGAGTTTGCGGTGAATGTTGTTGTAGTCCAATAGCCTCATCCAGTTTGGTTAAATAGACAGAAGTATCTATGCAAAGTTGCATCTTTTTTATGGAAAAAATATAGGTAGGTAGTAGGTATTGAGATTATGGGGATTGAGTATTGAGATGATCTTACTTCCCAATACCCATAATCTCAATACTCTTAGGTTTCTTTTGGGAAATTAAAATAGAAAGTTGCTCCTTCGCCAAGCTCCGATTCTACCCAAATTTTTCCTCCCATTCGTTGCATGATTTTATAGCAAAGTGCTAAACCGATACCCGTTCCTGCATATTCCGTTCGAGCATGTAGGCGTTGGAAAATGACAAAGATTCGATCTTTATATTCCCGCTTGATTCCTATTCCATTGTCTTTGATACTGATAATATATTCATGCTCTTTTTCCTCAGAGGAAATAATAATTTTAGGAGTATTGTTTTCCTTTTGAAACTTTAATGCATTGGAAATCAAATTCTGGAAAAGTTGAGAGATTAATGATGGAATTCCATTGATAATAGGTAGTTCATCTGAAATAATTTCCGCCTGATTTTCAGCAATCAATAATCTAAGATTAGATTGACAAATGATTAAACTATCATTGAGGTTAACAGGTTTGAGCAATTGTTCTCCCCTTCCGACTGTTGCATATTTTAACAATCCATCCAGTAAATTATTCATTCGATCCACTCCATCAGTCACATAATTAAAATAGGATTGCTCATCTTCGTTGGCATCTTTCCCAAATTTTCTATTGATAATTTGAGTATAACTTCCTATCATTCTCAAGGGTTCTTTCAAATCATGCGAAGCTACGTAAGCGAATTGTTTTAACTCTTCATTGGCTTGAGTTAATTGCTTATTGGCTTTTTCGACTTCTTCTTGCTTTTCCAACAACATCGCTTGCAATTGATTTTCTTTTTTAAGGGCATCAATTTGTTGTTCTTTTTCCTTCGTTACAAACTTTATTTCTTGATCGAGGATTTGTCTATTCCTTTGTTTTTTCAAATAATCCTCTTGCTTCTCTGCATATAGTTTTTGGAAATGAAAAGCGTTTTCAAATTGTTTTTTTTCTTGAAAAAATTCAGATAACAATTGATAGCAAGCTATTTCATTTTCTTCGTTTCTTACTTTTTTAGAAGTTTCGATGCCTGCCTTTAAATGAAGTATTGCCGTTTCAAAATCCCCTGAATGATGAGCTAGTTTCGCAAAATTAAGAAGGTTAATAGATTTGGCATTTACATCTCCCATATCTTCTAACAATTCATTTGCACGATCTGCTAATTTTGCAGCATCCTCATATCTATCTTGCTCACAACTGATTTTTGCCAAATGCGCCAATGCCAAAGCCACCATCTCTGAGTAGTGAATTTTTACAGCAAGGTCAAATGTCTTTTGAAAATATTTTTTACTTTGATTTAAAGATTTTTCCTCAAAATAAATATTTCCAATATTATTATAAAGAATGGTTTTGGTCGTATCAATTAGTACCCGGTCATATTTTTCAACTACTGCTTCATACTTACTAAGTGCTTCTTTTGGATTAAAAAGTCGAGCATAAATAGTTCCTAGATTAATTAAATTTTGAGCAGTCTGCCGATCAAATTGAATTGCCTCAGATTTTTCTAAACTTGAAAAAAAGTAGGGAATGGCAGATTTATAATCCAGCCTTGCTGCATAATAAACTCCAAGATTACTTCGTGCAATAATCTCTTGTTCCACATCTCCTGTCAATTGACTAATTTCCAATACCTCCTCGCTATAATTTAATATCTCATTATAACCTTGGCTTTTGATATAAGATTTACTCAAAAGATTATACACATTCGCTTTCGAAAATCTATCATTATTTTCATTAGCAAGTGTCAATCCTTTTCTGGCCAATTTCTGCGCATCAATGAATTTATTTCTTTTGATTAAAACTTCACTCTTGGCTATTAATGATTGAATTTCCGATTGGACATTTTCTTTTTTTTCTGAATACTCTAATGCTAAACCTGCATACCGATCAGCCTGATCTAAATCATCAATATTTAGATACACATCACTTCTAACTAAATAAAAATCTATTTGATTTTTCCCACTAAGTGATTGATTATCAATACTTTCCAAAAGTTCTAATGCTTTTGTAAAATATTCTAAATCACCAATGTATCGACCTTTGGTAGAATAGATTTTTGCAATAAAAATTTTCGCAGTTATAATATTGAGGGGAGAGTTTTCTACTTCAGCAGTACTTAATAAAGTCTCAGCTGACTTCAATGAAGATTCAAAATCTTTTTTGAAAAATGCACTTTTAGCATCCGAAAGGTAGGTATTAATCGTCGCTACGTTCATTTTAGAGGGGAGTTTTCTTTAGTTACGTACCCGCCAATTTCATTTGGCGGATTGGTCTAAATTATTGAAATTGTAAGTTGATTGTTATAAAACAACAATCAACTTACAATTTCAATAAAGTTATTGTTTACCATCAACTGGCTCCTCAATCACCTTAGGCACTTCAGGTTTTTTGGCACGTTCTGCATCCACAAATCCTTTGAGTTCTAATTTTATTTTCCGCTTGTAATTTGTGAGAACACTAATATTTGGAACTTGACGACCTAATTTCCCAGCACTCTTAAACATTACTGAAATCTTTCCATCTTCTCCTGGAGCAATTGGTTCTCTTGGATAAATAGGAACAGTACATCCACACGAAGGTGTCACACTTTTAATTAGCAAATCATCATTCCCTACATTTTTAAAATAAAAATCATGTCGAACCGTATCACCTTGCATGATGAATCCATAGTCGTACACTTTCTCAGGGAAATGCATTTTAGCGCGTTTCTTTTTCTTTTTAGGTGCTTCAACCTTTTTCTCTTCTTTAATTTCCACCACTTCTTTAGGTTCTTCTTTAACCTCTTCACTTGCTGGAGTCTCAGCTATTTTTGAAGCTTCTTTTACTTCATCTGATGCTGTACCACCAATGGCAGCTTTTACTTCAGTAGTTGTTTTATCAGCAAGTTCTTTTGCAGTTTCTTCAGCTTTAGCAGCACCATCTCCACATGCCGCCAATAACAATAAGGAAAAAAAGAAACTAAATAGAATAATTGAATTTTTAAACTCCATAGTCAATGATATTATTTACGTTAGTTTTGGGTTCGGGGAATTTGTCCCAAAGTTAGTGATAATTGAATGATAATAAAATAGATTTATGATTAGTTCGCTTTATCCAGACATTTAATTTAAGACGGAAAGTTAGGTGGGTTCGTCACAAAGGAAAAGGATCGTTCGATTATCTTATTTTCAACAACAATCAAACCATAAGGAATACAAGTAACGTCAGGCATCTGACTTTGTTTTATATGATGTCAATGTGGTCGAATAATATAATTATATTCAACTTTATTCACAATAAAAGTACTGCTTTATGAAATGGAATTTTACTTTTTGGATATTGGTTTTTTGTTTTCAATGGGGACTTACTCAAGTGACGTGGAATACCCAAATACCTTATGAAAGTGCTGATGCACTTAGTTCTGTAAAGCAACTAATTAAAACTAATGATGATGGTTTTTTAGTTTTGATAAAAAAAGCTACTCAAGATTCTATGGTTATTACCAAAGAATACATTCTTAAATATAATTCTCTTGGAGAATTAGAATGGGAGAGGGAATACGATTTTGGAGAAGCAGTAGTTTATGGTGATGGAGCCTCTCCATCCAGAGTGCTTCAGTTAAATAATGGAGACTTTATCATTCCAGGGATTTTTAAAAAAGATGGAGCGTTAAATTGTTACACTCATAAAGTTTCAAATCAAAGTGATAGCTTATTCTTTACGATGAGTAGTTTTGGTACATCAAATTGTATTTTGCCAAGGTTTTATATCAATTTTAATTTATATGCTACATACACAGATGTTAATTCTGGAATAACCTTTTTAGCTACTTTGGATGAGGATTTTTTTTCTATTGTAGATGAAGTTAGTCTTGGTGAAATTGCTGGAAGTAATTCAATATTAAATGAAGATTTAAAATTTACTTTAGTTAGAAGTTCATTTTCGTTTCCTTTTCAAGATACCATTAGAAATTTTTCTCCTTCAGGTAATTTAATGTACGAAGAAATATATGAGGATAAAGAAATAGGGATTCATTTAGGTTTCAGTCAGCAAGGTAATCTGACAGCCTATGAAAATGCCCTCATCCAACTCAATGAAGACTTAACTCAAAAGTGGAAAGTAGAAAAAGAAGATTTACTTTTTGTTCCCACCAACACTTCTTTAATACAAACCTCTACGGCATTACTTCCTACCTCTGATAATGGATTTATCTTAGCTGGTCGGTTCGGAAGTTCATCTGCACCGCTTTCTTTAGAACAAATTTATTTGATAAAAGTAGATGAATTTGGACAATGGGAGTGGGGCTATGTTTATGATTCATTTGAAATGCCTTTTAATCATATAGCGGATATAGTCGAAGTATCAGATGGCTATGTATTTGTTGGAACAAGTGAAGCGACTCAAGAAATTTGGATAGTCAAAATCAATAAAAATGGGACTACAGCTATTGAAAATATTCAAGAACAAATATTTCCCAGTATTCAAGTTTTCCCTAATCCTGTTAGTGATTTTGTAAATATAAATACGAGTACAAATGCTGAATTTGAAATAACGGTTTTTAGTACAGTTGGAAAAATTATGTCTTCAAATATTTTTTATAGAAATATCGAATTAGATACCAACAAATTAGAAGAAGGAATTTATTTCTTAAAAATTACAAATAAAAAATCTAAGGAAAGTATTCAGAAAAAAATAGTTGTTCAATAAAAAAGCAAAAACCCCAGATTCTCTTTAGAAGAATTTGGGGTTTTCTTTTGTTTCAAAAAAATATCACCTCAGCACCGTGAGGCCTCCCACCAGTATCTTCTCTTCGCCTTTACAATTATAAACAATCCGATACATACAAACTCCAGGGTTAACTTTTTTCCCATTAAAACTTCCATCCCATTGAGCAAAGGCTTCCTCTGAATAAAAGACTCTCCCGCCCCATCGATCAAAGATTTCAAATGAAACAAAATCAACAATAGCATAAGGATTACTGATTCCAAATTTATCATTTAAACCATCACCATTAGGTGTAAATGCTTTGGGGATAAATATTTCTTCACAATCCAAACTATCAGGGTTGACCACAGTAATATTAATCGTATCTCTTGCTATAAGACATCCTTCTTGCTCTGGATGACTCATTTCTAAAACATAGGTAAAATTACCTGTAGATGGAGGTGTAATAGAAGTAGTTGGATTAAGTGGATCATCAACTCCTGTAGTAGGCGACCATGCAAAAGATTGAGCACAAGTAGGTCCAAGATTAATATCTACTGAGGAGCCTTCAATTATTAAAGTATCTTTTCGATTAGCAATTATATCTGTTGGAAAATAAAGATCAAGGACTTCATTTGTAGCCAACCCTCGATTATATACTCTTAATTCATCCAAATATCCATCAAAGGGAAAATCAGTTGTTCCTACACATTTTCCCCATCCAATAGAGAATTCTGCATCATTACGAACATCCATAACAGAGATAGAAGCTTGGTCATCTAAAAGTTCTCCATCAGCATATAATAATACTCGGTTTCCTTTTTTGACCAACACAACATGATGCCAACATTTGTCGATGTTTAATTTTCCTGAAACCTCTACTTTTTTACTAGAGTTTTCTCCTACAAAAGCAGAAATAAAATTGGTAGCAGCAGTATATCTTAAGGAAATACCAGTTTGTGCAGTACAGGAATCTAACTTGGAGAACAATGTTCTGTTTCCGGTAAGATCATTCGACTTAAAAAATAAGCTGATCGAAAAATCATCATCATCAAAATAATTATTATAATTTCCTATCAAGAAGATGATGTCTTCGTATGATACACCTCCTGACATATAGGAACCATTCATCACTAAGGCCGAATCTTTTACTCCACATGCACAACCGATTCCATCTGGAAAACCTTGTTGGAAAGCGGTATTATTGGTACCTGTTACTTCTACAATATCTCCACATTGATCAAAATCAAAATAGGCCACTAATCCACTCTGCGCCATTCCACTAAAACTAAACAATAAGAAAAATATAAAGGAAAAATATTTCATCGATATTTGGTATTTTTTTTCAAAAGTGTGCTTCGTAAAGCAACCTCTTAAAAACGTCCATTTTATAATAAATATTTGAGCTAAAACTGTAAATTGTAAAGTAGTTGCGGGTTTTAACCCGCAGAAAAAAGAAAACACTTAAAATGAGCTTAATTTTACTACAAGTTAAAACCCACAGGTAAGTAACTAATACTATTCCAACTACTTCCCAAAAAGATCACCCAATCCTCCTAAGCCTGGAGGCATCATATCTTTCATCAAATTCTGACCTTCGATGGCTTCTTTCTCAGCTGCTTTTTCCAAGGCTCGGTTGACAGCAATCAACACTAAATCCTCTAATTGTTCCATATCTTCAAGATCAATTGCATCTTTATTAATAGAAATATTAGTGATTTCACGATTAGCATTAGAGGTAACTTTTACAGCACCTTCTCCCGCTTCGCCAACCACCATCATAGTCGATAATTTCTCTTTCATCGCCTTTTGCTTTTCCTCCATGTTTCCTAAAAGATCTCCAAACATAATTTACATTTTAAGATAACCACTCGAATTAATTTTGAATTTTGAATGATGAATTTTGAATAGGTCAAAAATCGTCAAATAAAACGCTCTAAGAAACGAGGTATGATTATCAGTTTTTTTTAATAAAAAAAATATTAGAAATTTGCGCAAAGGTACTTGCTTTGATTGGAAATATTTAAATTTTCTTTTAAATATGTAAGATTCTTTAGAATAGTTTAATAGTAGTTTGGGATTGTTTGATCTAGTTCAAAACAATCCCAAACTATTTTAGATTACGTCATACAATCTGTAAAAGCTTTTTCGATTGGAGTGAGTGAATAAATGGCTTGAACCTCCTCATCTGTAATCGCACGATCATAAACACGTACCTCGTCCAAAATTCCTTTGAATCGTTGCGTACGACCATCAAGGCAAGGAGAATTGGAAAAAGATAAAATAGCACCATTACTCAAATCTACGCCACTACATCGAGATACTGATTTATGCAAATTACCATTCACATAAGTTCGTGCTGCTTGTCCTTCACGCACCAATGCAATATGATACCAACCTCCATCTTCAATTTCAGGAGAAATATCTTTATAGCCTTTATATTCACTTTGTTGGACTTTGGTATTTATGATTTTTTTATTTCGATCTAGTAAAAAATCTAAAACATGATCTTCGCCACAGTCTTCTCTTTTGCTAAAAAGACTTTGTTGAAAAAATGCATATTGATCTGTTCGAATAAAAAAGCTAAGTGAAAAATCAGAAGTGGTAAAATAACGATTGACCATACCATGAAATTCAACATAATCATTGACTCCATCAAATAGTAATCCGTCATCTTCAATTCCACACCAGCAAGTAACATCTCCAAATAATTTTCCATCAGAGGCATTATCTGTTAAATCACGGGCATCACAATTGTTAAAATTATAATGGGCCACTAAGCCATCTTGGAGGGAATCTGTTTTATTTTCTAAAACAAAGGATAGGCATAACATTGCCATTATTAATAAAAGAAGGGTTTGTTTCATGGTTTGCATATTTGAGATTTAAGATAGGGCAAATGTTTTATTTTTCAAAATGAACATATTTTACTATTATTACTAAAAAACATACTATGGATTTAGTTTTTGATGATAAAGGTTTTCTAAAACCCTATGAAAAGATCGAAATAACTTTGAATCAATTCGAAGATTTTTTTGTTAAATCACAAACATTTAATGATACCAAAACAAGGCATCAAATTTTTAATAGTTATAGAAATTTTTTAAATGACTTCCAGCAAGAAATTACTCCCAATTTTGTTCAATGGATTGACGGAAGTTTCGTTTCAAAAAAAACCAATCCAGTTGACCTTGATTTTGTAAACTTGATTGATTTTAATATCCATGAAGAAAATGAAAAACTAATTGAATCAAAATTTAGAAAAAAATCAGCTAGAAAAATTTATGGAGATATTGATAGTTATTTTGTTAAAATTTTTCCAAAAGATCATAAAAAGTATTTCGTAGGTGAATTTGATTTAGTATATTGGAGAAATTGGTTTTCAGAAACAAAGAAAAATAGATTTAAAAAGAAATTTCCTAAAGGATTCTTGGAAATAAAATTTGGAAATAAAATAGAATTAAAATGAGTAATATTCAACTTGAAGAAAAAATAGCTCGTGTTTCAGATATTTTAGAACAAATCAGCAAATTAAATGAAATGATTGATTTTCATAAAAATCAATCTGGAGAAAAAAGTATGCTCAAACAATACGAAGAAATGAAAGAGGAATTTGTAGTTGAGTTAGAAGAACTACTTTCTAATTTTAAAATAAAGGCTAAAATAAGTGGAAAAGCCGCTTAACCTTTTCTTATTTCTCAAACCCCGCAATCGCAGCTCTCACACTCCCATGTTTTTGTAACAATGATTTTGCATCTTCATATGATACCCCTAAAGCATTCTGAATCATCTTTGTTCCACGCTCCCAAAGTTTATCATTTGATAATTTCATGTCCACCATTTTGTTCCCTTCTACCCTTCCCAAATGAATCATAACGGAAGTACTTATCATATTTAAAATCATTTTTTGAGCCGTCCCAGCTTTCATTCTCGAACTGCCTGTAACAAACTCTGGGCCCACAATTACTTCAATGGGAAAATCAGCAACTTGTGCTAATGGGCTTTCTAAATTGCAAGTGATACAACCTGTAATGACTCCATTTTTTTGAGCATCTGATAAACCATGTACCACATAAGGTGTCGTTCCACTTGCTGCAATACCGATTACAACATCGTTATCATTTATTTTAAATTTCGATAAATCTTGCCATGCTAAATGAGTATCATCCTCTGCATGTTCTACTGCCGTACGAATCGCTTGATCGCCCCCCGCTATCAATCCAATCACCCAATCATCAGGTACTCCAAATGTAGGCGGACACTCCGACGCATCCAAAATTCCAAGTCGCCCACTCGTCCCAGCACCTAGATAAAATAACCTTCCTCCATTTTCCATTTTACCTATAATGACCTTTACCAAAGGTTCGATTTGAGGAATTATTTTTTGTACAGCATGAGCAACCGTTTGATCTTCTTTATTGATATTATCCAATAATTGCCGAACTGACATTTTTTCCAAATCCTGATAATAAGAGTCTTGTTCTGTTATTTTTTTCATAAAAAAGATAATAATTTTTCATCTCAATAGTTAAACTCTTAAATTGTGATATTGTTTTTTACTAGACAAGAGATGTAAGAACTGAGTATTAAAAACATCTTAATCAAATAATGTTTTAACCGTATTTCAATCATTTTTAGATTATGCAAAATAGTATAAAATTACCTTTAGCAATCTTATTTTTTCTCTTTTTACAAAATCCTCTTGCAATTGCACAGGAACCTATCAATTGGAGTTATTTGGCAGATGTAACTTTTGAGGAAAAATTTTCTGAAGATTTAGGCTATAAATTACATCATGCTACTTTTGGAAAAATGGTGTCAGAATACGAAGGAAAAGAAGTAGAAATTTCGGGATATATGATTCCTATGGATCCAATGGGCATCACCTATGTTTTATCAAAAAACCCTAATTCAAGTTGTTTCTTCTGCGGAGGCGCGGGCCCTGAGACGGTCTTGGAATTAGAAATAAAAGCGAGCGCAATCAGACGATATGAAGTGGATGACTTGAAAACCTTCAAAGGCATTTTAAAAATGAATAAAGTCAATGATAAACAATTGACTTATGTACTCACCGAAGCAGAACCTAAGTAATTCCTTTTCGATTATGAATTATGAATTAATGATTATGGATGTCCTTTTAACGTGAATTTAATTTGGAAGAAAAACACGTCTTTCGACAATCTTGAATCATTAATCCATAATCTTGAATCTCCTCTTTAAAATACCTCAATTATTCATTATGAACTTCTTTCCCAAAATGAGAACATCGGTTTTCATTTCGGGAAATTGGCATAATATTAGCAGTATGTATAATACGTAACTTTCAAACTCCCCCCATGAAAGTTTTCGTTCCGAAAATTATCTGCAGAAATAGAATTCGTGTAGCAATACTCGATTCTGTTTCGCAGTAATTTTTTATTTGACAAATGACAAAGCATGCAATTCCCTATCCTACAATTACAAAAACTTACCAATTTAACAGTCATTTTCCAATAACAGTTATTAGGGGATTTAGCAAAAGATCAAACTAAACTTAATGAATATAGCGGTTGCATTTAGCAGGATTTTTTTAGTATCCTCAGATTCTTCTTTTTGTCAGAATTTCCATTCTTTTTTACCTTCTCATTTTGAACTTTCTATCTTTTCAAATGAAGAAAATTGTTTTCAAAATATCCATCAGCGACCTGGTGTGATTTTTTTTGAGAAAACAAGTGATGAGCAAAATCAATTTTTAGAGCAAGTTTTTAATTTTGATAAAAATATCCCAATCGTTCTTATTCAAAAAAACAATAATACCTCAAAAGAAAATATTCCTTCTTTATCGAACATCTACAACTCATTTTCTAAAGAAGAGGTGAATGCTCAATCCATTCATTTTTTAATAAAAAATATTGCACATACTAATTTGCTTCAAGGTCAACTAGAGCAATTAGAAGTAAAAATGAATCACGAGTTTGCTAAAGATTTAGTCTTTGAATCTCGAGAAATGATAAGAGTAAGAGAACTAATAGAAAAAGCAGCTCAGACCAATATTGCTTGTTATCTCTCAGGAGAAAAAGGGACAGGCAAAGGAAAAATTGCATATTTGATTCACTCATTATCTAAAAGAAAACCTTTCCCTTTTATCCAAACCGATTTAAGTACTATTGATATTTCGGAAATGGAAAAAGAATTATTCGGGATGGAAAGTGAGAATGGACATTTGATGCATAAAGGAAAATTGGAAGTAGCAAATGGTGGAACAGTTTACCTAGAAAATATTGAATTTTTACCACCTTCAATTCAAGCAAAATTACAAGAGACTTTACAATCAGGCAATTTGTGTCGAGAAGGAGGCAAAGAAAAAATTAAAGTAAACATTCGTTTTGTGGTAAGTTCAAACAATAGTTTACTGGAAGCAATGAACGAAGGTATTTTTTTAGAATCGCTATATTATCGTATCATGGGATTGCCGATTGAAGTACCTGCCTTGCGAGCAAGAGAAAATGATATTTTATTATTAGCACAAAAATTTGTAGAGAAATTTTCGGAGAAAAATAATTTTAAGAAAAAAGAAATTTCTAAAACCGCTAAGAAAAAACTCCTAGCCTATTCTTTCCCAGGTAATATTATAGAATTAAAATCAACTATCGAAAGAGCAATCGTTCTCTCTGATAATCAAATGATTACAGAGGAAGATATTGAATTCATTCATGGATCCAATCAAATGAGTTTCCTAGATCAAGAAATGACTTTTGAAGAATATAAATCTCAAATCATTCATTATTATCTAAAAAAGTATGATAATGATATTTTGTTGACTTCTAACAAATTAGATATTGGAAAATCAACAATCTATCGAATGTTGAAATCTGAAAAAGAAAAGCCAAAGAGAAAGATGAGTTGGTTTAATTTGCTTTCCTAAACATCTGTTGTCGAATACTATTGATTTGGATTTTGTAAAATATTTTTTTCAAAAAAAAAGTGCTTAAGCATAAGCAAAAGCACTATCGAACATTTAACAAAGTTAGTTTTAGATAACAAATTGTTTTTCTTATTTGTTTGGATTAGAAAGTGTTTGTCAACAAATATTTACATGATGTAAATATCTTGTTACCTAAAGTCTATTACTTTAACCTAAAAAATGTATATAAATAAGACGTGGGAAAAAATGAGGAAGAAGGGTTAGGAAATAGGTTTAATCCTCAGTTAATTTGAAATGTTAGTTAGGGACTAGGAAATAAATAATCTACCCACCTTACGGTTTCTTTTTCTCTTTGACTTCATGAAAAAATGAAGCCGTACCGCAGGGTATGCCTTAATTTTTCCATTTCCTCAAAGAAAAAAACAACCTCGTCATCTGGGTAGATTATTTAATTCCTAGTCCCTTATTAAAAACTTTATCGCAAAGT
>CAKZSH010000170.1 GCA_937918905.1 uncultured Saprospiraceae bacterium | reverse complement strand
TCTAAATCTAAATCAAGTAGGGAACATAACTTTTTATGGGTATTTACCATGCTTCGATGGATACTCGATAAATTCCCGTCTCGGTTTCTTAATAATCCTAGCATTACTCCTAACAATACAAAGGAATCATGAACCTTTCCTCTATTGTCTCTTAAATCAAGTCCTTCTGCTTTTTGAACTTCTTCGTAAAATGTTGTTTCTTGCTTGCAATCGTGAGTGGGCATCTTTAGTAAATTTAGTTGTTGTTAACCAAATTTACGTTTTTTGCTCACTTGCGAGGTTTTTATGAGAAAGCCCTTCAAATAGTTATTAAGTTATTGGTCAAAAACTTTAGAAAAATAACGTTATTCGAAATAACTCAATAACCAGTAACTTAATAACTATTTGAACAAACCACATGAATTCATTTAGAACCATAATTAGTTATTTTAATTTTAAAAAAAAAGTGTTAATTTTAATGTATAAACATACTATTTCTCGTAATTTGAATCTCATTTCAAATACTGAGAAAACCACACCCTTTTATTTTCCTTAATCCGAATTTACAACAAGCCTAAATTAATTATTGATAGTTTATTCTGTCATAGAATATTTTCTATGATGTAATCGTATTGTTATTTATTAAAATAACAATGAACACAAGTTTGAACAAACATGAAAAAACAAATAATTAGTTATCTCTTGGGGGTGTTGTTAATTCTTATTTCTTCCAATTTTTTATTGGGACAAAAAGAAGGATTGATAAAGGGAAAAGTCATTGATGCACAATCAAACTTACCTTTAGAATACGCTACTATTACTATTTATTCCACCAAAGACAGTTCACTCATTTCTGGAGAAATTACGAATTCCAAAGGAGATTTCAAACTCAATTTGCCTTATGGAAATTATTATGGTGAACTTAATTTTTTATCCTATCAACCATTTCCTATCACTCCATTTTCTTTAAATTCAAAACAAAAGAAAATTAATTTAGGGGAAATAAAACTTTCTATAAATTCTGAATCACTAAAAGAAATAGAAGTGCTTTCCACCAAAGGAGAAATTCAAATGACTTTGGATAAACGTATTTTTAATGTTGGAAAAGACCTTACAAGTGCAGGTGGAAATGCTGCTGACCTCCTTGGCAATGTGCCTGGTGTAACTGTTGAAGAAGGAAAAATTTCTTTACGTGGAAATGAAGGTGTGCAGATATTAGTAGATGGCAAACCTTCCATTTTGGCTGGAGGAGAAGATGGAAAAGGCTTGACTAGAATTCCTAGTAATTTGATTGATAAAGTGGAAGTCATCACTAATCCTTCTGCAAAATATCAAGCTAGAGGAACCGCAGGAATCATCAATATTATTTTAAAGAAAGAAAGAAAATTTGGAGTGAATGGAAGTGTGGAAGCAACAATTGGACATCCTGATATTTATGGAGCATCATTAAATCTAAATGTTAGAAAAAATAAATTTAATTTATTTACCAATGTAGGTTATGATTATCAAAAGAATCATGGCGATGGAAAAATTTACCAAGAACTTAAAAATAGTCCGCTCGAAATAATGGATTTAGATCGTGAACATGTGTTAGGTGGAGGTTGGGGAAATATTCGATTAGGCGTTGATTATTTTATCAATGAAAAAAATACATTAACTACTTCGGCAAGTTATCAAACAGGTGAAGATAATGATGAAGTCGATATTACGTATTTTGATTTTTTGGGAAATATGAATAACCCAACTGGTATTTCAACTCGAAATGATGATACTCGAAAAACATTCGAAAACCTTGAATATGCAATGACTTTAGAACATCAGTTCGGAAAAAAAGGACATGAGTTGGTTGCAGATATTCGCTTTCAAGATAACTTTGGAGAAGATGCCTCTGATTTAACAGGGCGTTTTTTTGACACTAATTTTATTCCTTTGATTAATGTAAATGATGTGTTACAACGTTCTGGAAATACTGAAGGAAATAAAAGATGGGTAACTAATTTAGATTATGCTTTTCCAATAAGTTCAACCAAACGATTGGAATTAGGCTACCAAGGTTCTTTTCGGAAAATCATAAATGATTTTGAGGTTGAAGAATTTGACGATATGATTTGGAAGTCTTTGCCTAACCTGAGCAATGATTTTGAATACGATGAAAACATCTTAGGTGTTTATGGTACCTATCGAGATAAATACAAAAAAATGTCTTACCAAATTGGTGGACGAATTGAACATACAGATGTTGTAACTAGATTGTTAGAAACCAATCAAGAGAACCCTCGAAATTACACTAATTTTTTTCCAAGTGTACGATTAAGTTTTAAACTCAAAAAAAATAACTCCATTAAATTGAGTTATAGTCGAAGGGTTCGACGACCTCAGTTTAATGAATTGAACCCATTTTTTTCGTACAGCGATCCTCGAAATCAATTTGCAGGTAATCCTGATTTGAATCCTGAATTTGCAGATTCTTACGAATTAGAGCATATTAAATATTGGGATAAAGCCTCGTTTTCTTCTGCTATTTTTTATCGTCATCGAAAAAATATTATCAAGAGAATTTTAGTACCATTGGTAGGAGACACCACTTTATTGCAATCGCAAAATCTTAAAGTTCAAGATGATCTTGGGGTGGATTTTACTTTTATCTATAATCCATTTAAGTGGTGGAAAATAGATGCAAATACCTTGTTTTTTTATGTGAATGCTGATGCTTCAAATATTGATAACGCTTTTCAAAATCAAGATTTTACATGGCAGGGGAAACTGTCTTCTCAATTTACCATTCTAAAAAAGACGATGGTGCGCATTCGTTTTAATTATCGAGCACCTCAAGCAAGAGCGCAGGGAGAATCTCGTGAAATGGCTTTTGTCAATATTGGAGCAAGTCGAAAAATTGGAAAAAAAGGAGGGAAGTTATCTTTTAATATTTCTGATTTATTTAGTTCAATGGTGAGTGGTGGAATTACAGATACGCCTACTATTTTTAGGGAAACTGAATTTAGATGGAGGTATCGAACGATGAGGTTGACTTATAATTATCGGTTTTAAAGTAACCGCCAAATTCATTTAGCAGGTTGTAAAATATGTGTTTCAAGAATAGTTGTAAAAAGCCTGATAACCAATAATTTATTTCAACCAGTCAAATGAATTTGGCGGTTACTTCAAACTTTTAAAATACTTTATCCTTTTAACATAATAATTCCAAACCATGCTTCCACGATAAATACCTTCCGTATTTGGGACATTTGAAATACTAATTTTCTCAATCATCTCCCGATACATTCTACGTTTTTTTATCATTTTAAAAAAAGAGCCATAAAATGAGAAGTGAGCTTGAAGGATAGATTTGATATGTGAAAATTTTCCTTGAACTAAAAATAACCCACCTGCTACACCATCCAAAATTAATCGGCTAGGAATCAACCAAAACAGTTTTCGTTTTGGTTCATTTTTTAAAATTGTAAATAAAGTGTTACGGAAATTCAAGTAAGTTTTTCGAGGGTTAAGATAATCCAAAGTGCCACCTCCAACATGATAAACAACTGATCGAGGGCGTACCATGATTTTAAATCCTGCTCGTTTGACTCTCCAACATAAATCAATTTCCTCCGCATGTGCAAAATAATCAGGATCAAAACCTCCCAATGCTTTAAAAATTTTGGCTCTTATAAATAATGCTGCACCACTCGCCCAAAATATTTCAGAAGTAGAATTATATTGTCCTGTATCTTTTTCCAAATTATCAAAAATACGACCTCTACAAAATGGGTACCCCAGAGAATCAATCCAACCACCAGATGCTCCTGCATATTCGAAGTACTCTTTATCGTTATAACTTCGAATCTTTGGTTGACAAGCTCCGATAGTTTTATCTCTTTCCATGATTTCAATGATAGGAAAGATCCAGTTTTTTGTAACTTCCACATCAGAGTTGAGCAAGATAAAATAGTCCGATTCTATTTTTTCCAAAGCCAAATTATAACCTAAAGCAAAGCCATGATTTTTTTCAAGATCAATGACCTCCACATTTCGAAAGTTTGTTTTTAGAAACCCAATAGAAGTATCTGTACTTCCATTATCTGCCACATAAATAGTCAGGTTTTCATAGTTGCTTTCGCAGACGGTAGGTAAGAATTTTTTTAAATAACCCAAACCATTATAATTTAATATAACAACACTTACACGTGGTAGGTCAGATTTCTTTTGACTAGCTTTTATATTTTTTTTCCAAGTTTTTTCCTTTTTTAAAATATCTTGTGCAACAATTTTATCCTTACCCAATTGTTCACTTAACCCTTCAAGATTATCAAATTTTTCGTCCCCTCTAATAAAATCAATAAATTCAATTTTTAATTTTTCCCCATAGATGTCTTTTTGAAAATCAAAGATATTGACTTCAATAGTTTGATTGTCATGACCTTCCAAGGTTGGACGATTTCCAATGTACAACATCCCGTCAAAACGTTCTTCCCGATAGATAACTTGAACAGCATAAATTCCTTGTGGGGGAATTAGTTTGAATTGATTTCTAATCTCAATATTGGCAGTAGCGTAGCCTAATTTTTTTCCAATACCTTGTCCTCGAACTACTGTTCCGCTTATGGAATAATTATGATTGAGCAAATTGTTGGCTTTTTTGACATCACCTGCCAAAAGAAAATTTCTAATTTTTGTAGAACTGATTCCAATATTATCTATGTCTTGTCGAGTAATTTCTTCTATTTCAAAATCCTTTTCTTTACTGTACCATTTGAGGTAATTAATATCACCCTGTCGGTTCAATCCAAACCGATGATCGTACCCAATAACAATTGTTTTAGGGTTAAATTTTTCCAATAAAAATTTCTGAATATATTCGTCAGCACTTATTTGTGAAAACTCCACGGTGAATGGTACTACGATAACATTGTCAACTCCATATTTTTTAAAAAGGTCAACCTTTTCATCAATGGTATTGAGTAATCTTAATGATTTATCATTGGGGTAAATAACTTGACGGGGGTGAGGATGGAAGGTAATAACAATACTTTCGCCATCTTTTTCTTTGGCCAATTGGTTGATTCTTTCCAATATTTTTTGATGCCCCCTATGTACACCGTCAAACGATCCAATCGTAATGACGGCATTCTTAAATTCAGGTAAATCGGATAGACTATTATAGACATTCATAGAGATGCAAATGTAATAAAACAATGTCAAAAATATTGTCTATGATTATGGATTATAGATTAAGGATTCAAGATTGTCGAAAAACGTGTTTTCTTTCCAAATTAAATTCACATTAAAAGACATCGATAATCTTGAATCCATAATTTTGAATCATTAAACATTTACCCATAACTTTCTTTATAAATTCACTCATTTACTCATTGTTTTGTACTTTTGCACCAAATTTAAACAATTGCAATGATTGAAACAGGGAATATTATTAATGCACTATCAAAGGTGATTGATCCGATTTCAGGTCAAAATTTGATTGAGAAAAACATGGTGCGTGATTTATCGATAGATGGGAACAATATTCAATTTACATTGGAACTCACTACGATGAATACTCCAAGCAAATCTGAATTGAATTTTGCATGTATGGAAGCCATTCAAAAGATTTATCCTAATGCGAATGTACATGTGCATATGATGGGAAAAAATCCGAATGCTGCTGCTCCAGAAAATTCATCAAGTGTTCCACAAATCAAAAATATCATTGCAGTTGCTTCTGGAAAAGGAGGTGTAGGTAAATCTACTGTCGCCGTAAATTTAGCTTTGGGATTAAAACGAACTGGTGCTAAAGTAGGCTTGATTGATGCTGATTTATATGGGCCATCAATTCCTACGATGTTAGGATTGCAAGGAGAAAAACCAAAGGTGCAAGATGTGTATGGAAAACCTAAAATCGTTCCTTTGGAAGCATATGGTTTACCTGTGATGTCACTAGGATTTATTATTGAACCTGAGCAAGCGGTTGTTTTACGAGGCCCTCGATTAGCTGCAATTATCAAACAGTTTTTCCAAGATACGATTTGGACGGATTTGGACTATTTGGTGGTGGATTTGCCTCCAGGTACAGGTGATGTACAGTTGACTTTAGTTCAAACTGTTCCTGTTACAGGAGTGGTCTTGGTGACGACACCTCAAGAGGTTGCAGTTGCTGATGCGGTAAAAGCGATGAATATGTTTTTGTTACCTTCAGTAAATGTTCCTATCTTAGGAGTGGTTGAAAATATGTCTTGGTTTACACCAAAGGAATTACCTAATAATAAATATTATCTTTTTGGAGAAGGTGGTGGAAAGAAAATGGTAGATTTAAGTGATTCTGTTCTGTTAGGACAAATTCCTTTGATACAAGGAATACGGGAAGCAGGCGATGAAGGAAAACCTGCTGTGGTTACAGATGATGTTGATTTGCAAAAGTATTTTTTGACCGTTGCTCAAAATACGATCCAGCAAGTAGCGAAGAGAAATGAAGGAAAGAATCCTACGAAAATTGTTCAAATTAAAACTTAGAAGTTTATTTAAAAAACACCAATTATGTCAATTCCAGAAAAATCACAACTTATTGAAAAAGTAAATTCCGCATTGGAAAGTGTACGACCACATCTTAAAGTAGATGGAGGAGATGTTGAAGTAGTAGATATTACGGATGACATGAAAGTACAAATAAAATGGATGGGCAACTGTGAAAGTTGTTCAATGTCAACAATGACTTTACGGGCTGGTATTGAAGAAGCCATCAAAAATAAAATTCCTGAAATTAAAGGAGTTGAAGCATTGAATGGCGTAGCTTAATTGAGCATGTTGATTTTTTCTCAATACTCCATACTTAAGTCTCAATACATATAAAATCCAATGACTAGAAAAGAAATTTTCAATCAAATCCAATCCAAAAAATCTTACCTCTGCGTAGGATTGGATACTGACTTTAGCAGAATTCCAAAACATTTATTAAAATATGATGATCCTGTTTTTGAGTTTAACAAACAAATCATCGATGCCACGAAAGACCTTTGTGTAGCTTATAAACCTAATGTTGCTTTTTATGAAGTGCAAGGCTCAAAGGGCTGGGTATCATTGGAAAAAACAATGCAATATATTCCTGAAGAACATTTCACGATAGCTGATGCTAAGCGAGGTGATATTGGAAATACTTCTCGAATGTATGCTAAAGCTTTCTTTGAAAAACTCAATTTTGATTCCGTAACTGTTGCGCCTTACATGGGCATTGATTCCGTTCAACCATTTTTAGAATTTGAAAATAAATGGGTGATTCTTTTAGCTTTGACTTCCAATAAAGGAAGCAATGATTTTCAATTTGCAAAACAAGATAGTGAGGCTCCGCTATATGAAAAAGTAATGAGGACTGCTCAATCATGGGGAACGCCCGACCAATTAATGTTTGTCGTAGGTGCAACTCATCCTGAAAAGTTTGAAGAAATTCGTCGAATTGCTCCTGATAATTTTCTACTCGTTCCAGGAGTAGGTGCACAAGGTGGAGATTTGGAAAAGCTGTCTGCGTTTGGGTTAAATGACGTGTGTGGATTGTTAGTAAATTCTTCAAGAGGGATAATCTTTGCAAGTGAAGGAGAAGATTTTGCAGAGCAAGCAAGGGCATCAGCGTTGAAATTACAACAAGGAATGGAAAGGATTTTAAATGATGTGTTAGTTTAATACACGAATGAGTCAAGGTTTGACTTCTCAAGTCAAGCCTTGACTTATGAGAATTTCAATAGAAGTCAAGGCTTGACTTGGAAGTCAAACCTTGACTCGTGTATCGAATAATTATTTGACCACAATACTCTCATAAAATTTATCCAATAACTCCTCCTGGTCCTTTCTCAATTTTTTCCTTCCAGTAATAATAAAATCATAATATTTTTCTCCAATTTGCATGATCCTATATTCAAGATAGGCTTCCTCACCACTAGGAGTTCCACAAGTAAACTCTTGAGAATAATATTCATACTCCTTAAATTTTGTTTTAATTTTTTCGGTAGGACTATACCCTTGATAAGCATCTTTAAGTTGAGCAAATTTTACCTTAAAAATGAATTCAACCATATCAATGGTTTTTGTTACAGGTTCACCTTTAGAAGGTTCTAAAGCTTTATCCGCATTATCTTGAATGGAAATAAAAAGATCTCTTTCCAAATTCAATTTTAATAATTCATCAGAAGCATGGTCGGGAGTTCGTTGAGTCATTCCATCTGGAATTTCGATGGTAAATGTTCCTAAGTCAGCTAAGGTTCCAATTTGAAATGAAATTAAACCAAGGCAGAGTACTACTACTAATTTATTCATAATTGTTTTGTTTTGAAAAAATCGTTTTTAGGAATTTAAATGGTTATTGAGTTATTCAGTTATTGGTTACTTCGAATACCTTATCAAAACACGTTATTCGAGATAACCAATAACTATTTCCAATAATCCAATGAGAGGTTCTCGATCACCTGGCATAGTTTCATATTTAAAATCCTTACCTCGTTTTTTCATTAATTCCATTTCACCAGTATTCAACACTTAAGAGTTTACGTATTTTTTAATAATAAAAATCTTCTGGGTTGATATCGATTTCAAAAGGAATGGTCCAAGATAATTTTCCACCAATCAAAAAATCAAATTTAGTGGACTCATCTTTCATTCTTGTATCAAAATTTATTTCCCTTCTATTTTGAGTAAATCCTTGGACAAATTCAACTCCAAAAATAAAGTTGATGGTCTTATTTTTACTAATCTTTTGATAGCCAATAAATTCTGTAAATGCAATACCATTGGAAAGTCGATCATAGCCGGCTGCATATGCACCTATAGTTTGAGGCACTAAAGATTGAGGATCTTGTTGGATCCTAATTTTATGTTGTAACATTCCAGTTCCAATAGTTGCTCGAATACCTGACCTTGGATCTTTTTTGGATAATGGAAAAAGTTTTCCAAATAAAGCAAAAGCATTAATTCCTCTTTGTGTGAGTTTGATGGTTGAAAGTGCAGCGTTATTTCCAGCAATAAATCCACCATCAGTACGTAGGTTTGCCAAGACATCTTCTTTTACACGAGACCCAAATTGGAAATCGAGATGGACTCCAAAGATAAGCCCTTTACGATTCAATAATTCTAACCCCAAACCAGCAGCATTATTCCATCCAAACCGATCACTCAAATCTGCACCTGGCGATTGGAAGGCAAATGAAAGGTGAGCTAAAATATATTTTGGTTTCACTAATTTTTTTTCTTGTGCTAAAAGAGGTGAATTTCCTAAAAAGAAAAACATCAATACAAAAAGCCAAGATCCTAAATTTATTTTTGAAATATTCCTTACCACAATATTTATTTTTGGTTTTAAAATGCAAACCTAAAAGTATCATTTTTTAAAATATTAAGATGTAGTTGTATAGAAATAAATATAGGAATAGTCAGGTTTTTGATATTAAAAAAGAGGTTCAAGATAAATTTATGTGGTTTATCAAAATAGTTATCAAGTTATTGGCTGGTTAGGTTATTGGTCAAAAAACTAAGGGGGTGTTTATTTAACGGTGTCTTTGAGCTTGTTCTTCTTAGCCGTCGGATGTAAATCCGACTCTCTCGGTCGAATAATATTGATTTTAAAACATTTATAATCAAGCGTTTAGATCATACGTTTTTTGATGAGAGATTCGGATTTACATCCGACGGCTAAGAAGAACAAGCTCAAAGACACACATTCATGAACACTCCCTGCGAAAATCCCAATACTCAATACTAATTAAAATCAATTACCCGTTGCCGAAGGATCAATCCTTTTTCTCCTTTCAACTCCCAAGGTAAATCTATACATTCCGTCAATCCTCCATTATCATCAATACAACAAGAGCTATCTAAGATCAACATTTCTTTATAAACTAAACCAACACCTCTTGCATATTTTTCAATAGAAGAACGATGTGCTACTAAATTTTCGCTAGGAGCAGATTGCACCACAGTCATCACACTATCGAAAGTAATTCCATTAATCTCTTCCGTATTGTCAATATTTTCGTATTCATATTCAGAAGACCAATGCTGGTAAAAATCAATCACCTCCGCCCCGATAACTACACTCGTATCTTGAAAAAAAGCATTTCCATTCCATGAAACATTATCACTAACTGGAAATACCAATTTGATAAATCTTAAATTTTCTTCCACTCGTTCCACTTGAGTATCTGACATTTTTGTATTCCAAACATCCACTACTCGCCAAGGTTCACTTTCATCTTTTCTCAAATACCTTTCAATGATAAAATTTTGAGCACCAGTATTATCTTCAAAAACATCCACGACTTCCTCTCTCAATTGATGAGAAAAAGTATCTCGAATAAATGGATATTCACATAAAGTAGGTCTCCCATAAATAATAGAATCCAATTCGTAAGTGATATATTTTCCTACCTCAATCGGATAATAATTAAAACCTTTTACTACAGTTAAATCCTGAGTATCCGTATTTTCATTACAGGTAAAAAGAAATGCACTAAAAAAAGCAAAAACAAATAGGAAAGTAAACTTATTATTTTTCATAATTTTCTGATTCTACTATCAAATTTTCAATTAGACTTATTACACTTTGAAAAGTGCTTAGCTGAAATGCAGATTTTTTCGATAGTTTTTCAAAAAAAATCATTGAATAGTCGCTCTATTGAATTATTTTTTTTGGAAAAATAGCGAAAAAAGATGTTTTCAGATGAGTGCTTTTTAATGGGTAATAAGTCTATTATAAATATTGATAATATGTGGCAAAAAGTAATCCATTTTTTAATCAAAATCAAAATGTCAATTGAAATCAAAATTACGAACGGGGAACACATGTTTTAGTAATTTTTGATTTTGATTGACATTTTGATTTTGATTTTATTTCCGAATGTAACTTCCATAAATCAATCCTCCACCAATCACATCATCACCTTCATAAAATACTGCTGATTGTCCTGGAGCAACACCTTTGACATTTGCCAAAAATTCCACTTCCACTTTTCCATCTTCAGTATTTCTTAAATTACTCAAAACTCCAGGGTCATTGTATCGAATTTGAGTAACCGTTTCAATCCCTTCTGGAATGGATTCATACTTCATAGAGTTAATTTGAGAAACCGTCATTCCATTTCGTAACAAATCATCTACACGACCTAAAACAACAGTATTCGTATCAGGTCTGATTTCAGTTACATACCTTGGATCTCCCAATGCAATCCCCAATCCTTTCCTTTGACCGATGGTATAAAAAGGATAACCTCGATGTTTTCCAAGAACTTCTCCTTTCGGATCCACAAAGTCTCCGCCTGCTACTCTTTCTTCCAATCCTTCAACTCGACGAGTCAAAAATCCACGATAATCATTATCAGGTACAAAGCAAATTTCGTAACTCTCTCCTTTTTTCGACAGGTCTGCATATCCCCAATCAAAAGCCATTTTCCTAACTTCAGGTTTTGTATAAGGTCCCAAAGGAAATCGACTACGATCTAGGCACTCTTGACTCAATCCCCAAAGTACATAGGATTGATCTTTTCTTTCATCCTTTCCTTTCGTGATAAATTTACGTCCATTCTCCTCTTTGATTTTGGCATAATGTCCCGTTGCAATAAATTCACAATCCAAAGAATCTGCTCGCTTCAACAATGAACTCCACTTGATATGCGTATTACACAACACGCAAGGATTCGGAGTACGACCAGCTAAATATTCATCTACAAAATTATCAATCACATAGTCGCCAAATTCCTCTCGAATATCCACGATAAAATGATGAAATCCCATATTTACAGCAACCATTCGAGCATCATTGATAGAATCAAGACTACAACAACCTGTCTCCTTTTTGTTGCCGCCAGCATTCGCATAATCCCATGTTTTCATAGTAATGCCCACTACTTCATAACCTTGCTCATGCAACATCATGGCAGTTACGGTACTATCAATTCCACCACTCATGGCTACTAAAACTCTTCCATGCTTACTCATAATTCTCCTTTTATAATTTAAAAAATTGTTGTCTGTGTTTTGGCTAAAAAAACGTTAGACGTTCTACGTTCTACGATTTTTTCGAATACTTTTAATTTTTTTACCTAGAAACTATTATTAGAAGTTCACCGTCTCGAACGTATAACGTTTTCCCCCATATGCTTTGCTCTAGTCCTTAATAACAATTCATTCCCAACCTTTTCATAATAATTTAGCATTTTTAAAAAAATAAAAATATATTTGAAAATAATTTACGAACTTACGTTTTCGTTTATCTAATCTAATTCCTTAATAAAGATGGTTTCTAGTGGTTTTGTTTAATAAAAACAACCATCTTTCTCCCTTATATTATAAACAGCAAAAGTACAAAATTTGATGTGGATTGGTTCTATAAAATCAATTCCAAGCATTTATTTTCTGTATTTTCATTGGAGTACATGTAATCCACAATACATTTCAACTATATTTTTGATTATCAGCAGCAGGATTATTGAAGGCAATTTTTAACTGTGATTTTCAATTTACGAGGTTGACAGGTATCGAATAATAACGTAATTTTAAAGAATACATAATCAAAAAACAGTTTTTACCATGAAAACCTATTTCAAACTTACACTTTCATTGTTCTTATTTTTTGCATTGGCAACTAATATCAATGCTCAAGAGGAACAATACGGACAGGCTTCTTATTACTCTGATGCTTACCACGGCAAAAAAACTGCAAGTGGTGCAAAGTATGATAAAACTAAGATGACTTGTGCACATAATGATTATCCTTTTGGCTCAACTATCAAAGTCACTCACCTTGAAAACAAGAAATCAGTAGTTGTAAAAGTAATTGATCGAGGGCCGTATATCAAAGGCCGTATCGTAGATTTATCTCGAGCTGCTGCTTCAAAAATTGGTTTGATTAATGATGGCGTTGCTCAAGTAAAAGTAGAATTGGTGAGTAGCAAAGGAAAATCAAGCGAATTAACTGCCAAAGGAAATAAAACTCCAGATGCCTATTCAACTGCTCCTAGCAGAAAATCTGTTGAAGAAACTATTAAAAAAAGTAGTGCAAGAGCTAATAATGCGACTAAAAGTGGTAGTGCTGCAAAAAGTAAGACTAGCACAAAGAAAGCAAAAACAGCTGTAGCAGCAAAAAAGGAAATTAAAAAAACCGCAATTGTAGATACTTCAGACAAGTTGGATGCAAAAGGAGATGATGCTCCTGCAGCACTTCCTATGCTGACTGCAAAGGATTTAAATAAAACTGACCTTTACCAAATTACTCTTTTAAAACCTAAAAAAGAAGGTTACGGTGTACAAGTTGCTTCTCTTTCTGATTACGAAGGGGTGTTGAAAAAAGTAGCTGAACTACAAGGTCGATTTTTCCAAAATATCATGATTCGAACTGAAAAAGAAGGTGGTGAAAATGTTTATAAAATCATCTTAGGTCAATATGAAACTCGCGACCAAGCGAATCGATATAAAAAAGACTTGAAGAAGAAAAAGAGAATTAATGGATTTGTAGTGCCGCTTGGGGAGGAGGAAGAGTAACCTAATCTCCAGGCAAATACACTAAAGCCTTTTTGAATATTCGATATTCAAAAAGGCTTTGTGCGTTTACCTTGCCTTTAGGGGCTGGGGGCTATCCGATTAAAATACTCCCCCAATTCATCAACAACATTCTGCCCTTCTTTTTTTTGCTGGTAAATCATATGAGTTTGGTGGTAAAAAGGATTTCGTTCTTCTAGTTTCTTTTCTATAAATTCCACTAATTCTTTTTTAGAAAAACCTTTGAGTAAAGGACGATGCTCCATTTCAGCCTGTAATCTTTTAGCAAGTAATTGAGCAGGGGTCTCTAAAAATACTGTTAGTCCATGTGCTTTCATCCAAGCCATATTATCAAAAAAGCAAGGAGTTCCACCTCCTGTTGAAATAATACCTTTTTCGATTTTTTCCATTTCATGTAAGCACTTTCTTTCTACCTTTCTAAAATAGGATTCTCCTTCATTATCAAAGATTTCAGAAATGGTTCTCCCCTCTTTTTCCTCAATATATTTATCCAAATCAACATATGGGAGGTTATACCGCTCCGCTAATCTACGTCCAGAAAAACTTTTCCCACTTCCCATAAATCCTAAAAGAAATACTCGCATTTAATTTTTTTTTTACAAAAATACGTAAAAATCAGTTTTCAAATTTCCAAGATAAATTTGACCACAAACAAATTTCAAATCCTATTTTCCATTTTTATGAGTAAAAAATATAATTTTGCAGACTAAACATGATATATTATGAAAAGAAGTTTTTTATGGCTGTTTATTATGGTTGGTCTTTTGGCTTGTAATGAACCAACAACTACCTCTGAAAAAAAGGTGGAAGAAATGAAAACAGAAGACGTTGCTAGCATCATCCGTAATCCAGTTTCAGCGTCGGATATTGTTGACCCTGACTTTGTTCCTAAAATGACTTTTGAAGAAACCACCTTCGATTTTGGGACAGTTCAAGCAGGCGATAAAGTGGAGTACACTTTTAAATTTAAAAATACAGGCGAAGTTCCTTTATTGATAAATGATGCTCGATCTACCTGTGGCTGTACCGTTCCTAGTTTTCCCAAAGATTATGTAAAACCAGGAAAAAGTGGAGAGGTTAAAGTGGTTTTTGATACCAAAAACTTAAAAGGCACTCAATCCAAACCTATCACAATCGTGGCAAATACTTATCCACGAGATACTGAATTATTTATTAAAGGAATTGTAGAAGGTGACGATCATAAACATTAGATCCCACTTCTTTCTAACAATACAAAACTCAAAAAAACAAGTACTATGATTTTAGATTTTATTTTTTTACAAAGTGGAAACGAAGCTTTGTTTTCCAATGTGTTCTTAATTCTAATGGTTATCATTTTTTGGTTTTTCTTTATTCGCCCACAAACGAAAAAAGCGAAAGAAGAACAAAAGTTTACTCAAGAGTTAGAGAAAGGAATGGAAGTCGTTACTAAAAGTGGTGTGATTGGAAAAATTAGTAAAATTGAAACCAATGTAGTTACCCTTCAGGTGGATACTAAAACGTTTATCAAATTTACTCGCGGGGCTATCTCAAAAGAATTGACGGATTCCTATAATAAAGAGGAAGAGGCTGCTGCAACTGCATAAAAAAATTCAAAATTATGGATTAAGGATTAGGCGTGTTAAGAAAAAATTGAGGATGTTCAAAAGATGGATTAATGCAAGGTAAAGGCTTGATGGGGAAAGGTGGTTTATTGAAGCCCTTTAATGGCTTGTACGTCCTTAGGAACAGAATTAAGAAAAATCACTTACACAACTACCGCTATCGAAAATCTTAATAGAGAAATTCGTAGAGTTACAAAAACAAAAGGTGGTTGGCCTTCGGGTAAATCATTATTGATCCAGCTTCATCTTTCTTTAAAAGGAAAAGAGAAAAGCTGGAACAAAAAAATAATGAAATGGGCCACCATTCGTAGAGAACTTGCCAATACTTATGGTCAGCGATTTACTAAATATTTAGCGTAACAAGGAAACACCATCTATTGAAGAACCTCACGCAGAGGTTCAGAGGTGCAGAGAATTTTTCCCTGCCTTGGCAGGCAGGTTCGAAAATTAAAACCTTAGCGGCTCTGCGTTGAAAAATTTATTGGCGAAGCCAATTATCCGCAACTTAGGTTAAATAATAATCATACGTATAAAAGCTTCAACAGTAAACGACAATCACAAAAAAACTAAAATAACTCTTTTAAAAAAATGAAAATTCTCTTTCCCCTATTCCTACTTTTTTTATTTTTTTCGTGTAATGAAACCAAAATTCCAGAAACACTTAACGGTGAAGTCTGGTCACTTGAAAGTCAAGTCATTCGGATTTCTGATACCACTTATGCAAAAGGATCGGATGGAAATACTCAGCCTCAAATTTCTACAACTGATTTTCCAATATCCAATAATCGAGAAGAGATTTGGAATTTTAAAAATTCAAGTTTGGAAATTGTAACCAAACTGTCAAGTGGAAATGTAACCAAGATTAATTTTCAAGTAGAAAATACTCCTGAAGGATTTATTTTAAAAAATAAAAACGAAGAGGATAAAATTTGTAAAATAACGAAGCGAACGAATAATGAAATGGTTTTGGAAACAGGAGGAACCATTATTTTAAAAAGAGTAAAATGAAATCAATAAAAAAAGTGTAATTGTAAAACAATACAATTACACTTTTTTATCAAATCTAAAAATCAATATTTTTAAACTGCATTTTTCCCTACACAATTCAAATCCTCAAACGCAGTTTTTAATCTCGTTACAAAAGATTCTTCAGCAGCACGTAACCATTTACGAGGATCATAATTCTTTTTATTTGGATTATCATCTCCATCAGGATTACCGATTTGAGTTTGCATATAATCTCTTTTGCCTTCGTAGTAGTTTTTCACACCATCCCAAAATGCCCATTGCATATCAGTATCAATATTCATTTTGATAGCTCCGTAACCGATAGCTTCTCTGATTTCTTCTTGGCTTGAACCACTTCCACCATGGAAAACAAAATTGATCGGATTATCTTTAGTATTAAATTTTTCTTTAACAAACTCTTGAGAGTTTTTCAAAATCACAGGTGTCAACTCTACATTTCCAGGTTTATAAACACCGTGTACATTTCCAAAAGCTGCTGCAACTGTAAAGCGATCACTTACTGCACTTAATTTTTCGTAAGCGTAAGCCACCTCTTCAGGTTGAGTATATAATTTTGAAGAATCAATATCCGTATTGTCCACACCATCTTCTTCACCACCTGTCACCCCTAATTCAATCTCTAGTGTCATACCCATTTTATCCATACGTTTTAGGTACTCCACACATACTTCAATATTCTCCTCAAGAGGTTCCTCCGACAAATCCAACATATGCGAACTATACAATGGATAACCTCGTTCCACATAAAATCGCTCCCCTGCTGCCAACAAACCATCCACCCAAGGCAACAATTTTTTAGCACAATGATCCGTATGTAAAACTACTGTTACACCATAAGCTTTTGCCATAGCATGAACATGAGCAGCGCCAGAAACACCTCCATAAATTGATGCTTTCTGATTTTCATTCGATAATCCTTTTCCAGCAAAAAAGGAAGCTCCGCCATTAGAGAATTGTATGATTACAGGAGAATTTAAATCTCTTGCAGTTTCCAAAACACCATTGATTGAATTCGTTCCAATCACATTTACTGCTGGAAGGGCAAAGTTATTTTCGTTAGCGTAGTTAAACAAATCCGTTACCTCATCGCCATGAAGTACTCCTGTTCTAAATTTTGTTGACATGTTGTTTTGATTTTAAAATAAAGTGATTCGTGATTCGTGACTGGTGATTGGAAGTGGTTACCAATCACTAGTCACAAGTCACCTTTTATATAATTCCTTTTTCAGCTAAGTATCTTTCTGCATCCAATGCAGCCATACAACCTGTACCTGCTGCAGTTACCGCTTGACGATAAACATGATCTTGTGCATCGCCACTTGCAAATACACCTGCTACATTGGTAGTCGCTCGATCAGGATTAGTGACAATATAACCAGTCTCGTCAGTTGTCAAATAATCTTTGAAAATATCAGTATTTGGTTTGTGTCCAATAGCTACAAAGAAACCAGTTACATCCAAAGTTTTGGATTCACCTGTTTTATTATTTTCTACTCGAATACCTTCAACTGTACTTTCACCCAAAATTTCTTTGGCTTCCGTATTCCAATGGACTACGATATTTTCAGCTTTTAAAACTCGCTCTTGCATAATTTTCGAAGCTCTCATTTCATCTCTTCGCACTAGCATATGAACTTCTGAACAAAGCTTGGAAAGGTACGTCGCTTCTTCTGCCGCAGTATCACCAGCACCTACAACTACCACCTTTTGCCCTCGATAGAAAAAACCATCACATACTGCACACGCAGATACTCCTCCGCCATTTCTAGCAAACTCATCTTCCTTAGGTAGTCCTAACCATTTGGCACTTGCACCTGTAGAAATGATTACTGAATCAGCATGAATTTCAGCACCTGAATCTGTCCATACTTTATGTACGCCACCTGAAAAATCAACCTTCGTAATCATCGCCATTCGAACATCAGTACCAAATCGCTCTGCTTGTTTCCTAAAATCATCCATCATTTGAGGTCCCATGATACCTTCAGGATAACCTGGATAATTTTCAACATCAGTAGTAATCATCAATTGACCACCGATCTCTGGACCAGTATATAAAACTGGGTTTAAATTCGCTCTTGCAGCATATACTGCTGCGGTGTAACCTGCTGGTCCTGAGCCAATTATCAAACATTTCACATGTTCAATTCCATTCTCCATTTTTAATAATCTTTATTGGTTAAAATCTCTATATAGTTTTTAATAAAAACTATATATATGATTTGAATATGGTTAAATTCGAGCGCAAAAGTAAGAATAATTTTATCCAATTTTGAATGCTTACTGTTTAAAAATCCGAAACACTTTAACTGAATCCTCTGCTCTAACTTGTAAAATATAACCTCCATTTGAAAGTGTTCCTAAATCTATCTGCGTATCATTATTTAATGATTTTTTCAATATTAATTTTCCAGTTGTGTCAAAAATTAAAATTTCGCCATTGTCTTTTTTGGAAAAAACGGTTAGCTCATTTTGAACAATCGTAGCAGAAATCGTTACCCAATTTTCCTTTTCTAATTTAGAAATAGAATTCGTTGGAAAGTATGCCCTTTCCACTAAAGTTTCATCCACAATAAATGGATTTAAGTTTCCTTGGTTATTGGAAATTGCAATATTCCGTTCTTCCTCTTTGGTATCCACAGGATCATTAATATGCCATTCTAGCAGCTTGGCTTTTTGGTCATGAAAGAAACTCGGATCAGCCGAGTTGGCAACTGTTTGATAGATCGTATAAAAATAAAATATGGCTCTTGCTATATCTCCTTTGACCGCTTCACGAGGTTCGAAAGCACAATCTTCTTCATCTTTTTCGCTGTAATCATCAATATTAACAGTAGGAATATTATTCGATTGCATCCCTAAATAAAACCATGTTTCAGTATCTGAATCTTCAATATCATTGTATTTACAATTTCCTCTTGCTTCATTTACATTGACCTTGCAAGGAAAAATATTATGCAAATCGCCTCTTTGAGGCTCTGATGCTGCGCCCAAAGATTGAGGGTAAACATGTTCAGCATTTAATCCCGCACCATTTTGAAATGCAGATTGGGAAGGGTCCTCGTTAGGATCCAAAGTAACTGTGAATCCTGTATAAATTCCAGATAAGTCCTGACCTATATTATCAATTTGAGAATAAAGTATATCTCGCGCAGGCCCATATCCAAGAGGAGTAGTTGGCGTGTAATTTTGTTGCAAAGCAGTAATCAGTTCTGTTCCAAATTTGTCTGGCTCGATAGTCTGTCCTTGCGTAAAAAATGGAATCAATAGTAAAAGGAATATTCGTTGAATCATTGGAATGTTTTTTTGTTTGAGCAAATTTAGTTGTTAATTTTTAACAAACGAATCAATATTGAAAAATTGTCTGCCAATAGGTTATTTGGGATGATAAGTCCGCGTTGCTGATTTTAAAACTTCTTCTTTTTTAAGGCTCATTTTTTTTAATTCATGGCGACTGTACATTTCCATTTGATCGTCGTAATGAGGACTTTCAGGATGGTTCGAAGCACCATAGGGAACGATAGATTCTATCTGCGTTCCCTCATCAGTAAATCTTACTAAACTTACATACGACTCTCCTGCAAATATTTTAAACCGTCCTTTTTTATGCGGAAGACCATGCATGGCTGCAATAACATTTGGAGTTCCCCATATCGGAATTGATTTGTCTCCTCGAATATGACGTTGTAATTCTCCCAATGGAACATCGACAGTTTTAAAATGCTTTTTTAAATGTTTTTTTGTTTTTTGTAACATTTCAATTACAAATGCTTCTGACATTGGAAACTCATTTGGGAAAATTCCTTTTTTCTTTAATTCTTTTTGAATATAAAATATCGTTAGGGAAAAAATTGCTGCTCCAATACTATTGGCACCCGTATCTCGATCCCATTGATTAAGATGGCGAATACAATCTGAAAGTTCAGGATATTTTTTAGGTTCAAGATGCAGTAAGGTTTCTAAATTTGGATAAGAGTAAACATGTGCTGGGGTATGCCATTTGGCATCAAATTTTATTTCTTTAAATTCTTCATAAGATATTTTTCCTTTTTGGCTCATCAAGTAATGGTAACGCAGCGAACGATTATTGTCACCTGTCATGTATCCCATCGTTGGGTCAATAGTTGTAGGAGCAATGTTATCCTCTGGTGCAGAGGCATTAAAAGGGGTGTGATTACAATTGCCTAAATAACCTGATGATGGATTATGATATTGAACCAACTTATCAAAAGATTGAAAATCAGGTTCCCAAACCACTTCAGATGTATGCCCTGGCAAAACACTCTTCCAATCATATTTTGGATTTCTTTTGGGAAAAAGTCCTAAACCTACGTAGAAAATATTATCCTGATTATCCGCATACATCAAGTTCGTCGTAGGCACTCCTAGCCTACTCACGGCCGATTTAAACTCTTTAAAATTTTTTGCTTTATTCATTTTATACCATTGTTCCGCACCGCCTATGGTATGATTGGCAGGGAATCGAATGGCGTAAAAATTTCCATTTTTACTTTTTAAAACTACACCATGTTTGCTTCGATAAATTTTTCTTTTGACTCCTATTTTTATTCCTAAAAATTTTACTTTGAGTTTTACTTTTCTCATTTCAAGCGTTTCCCATTTTCCATCAAAAAAGTATTTATCCTTTTCGGTTTTGTGCATTTCTAATTTGTAAACATCTGCAAAATCAGGATGGTTGACGGTATGTGTCCAAGCCAAGTTTTCATTTGCTCCTACAAAAATATGCATCCCACCTAACAATGTTGCTCCAAGAACATTCAATCCTTCCTCACTTACCAAATGCGCTTCATACCAAGAATAAGGGCCTTCCAAAGGTTGATGTGGATTGATTGCCAAGTAGGTTTGTCCATCTTTTGTTTTATTGCTATTGAGTGCAAATGCATTGGATCCAGTCGGTGTATTTTTCTCAAACAAACCAATCTTGCCTGAAATAATTCTACCCAAATCATCCTGAACACTTGACAGTAAAGTCAATGCTAAAACATATCCTTTGATGACATCTTTTCCATTGACTGGAAATAGTTTTTTTATCAAAACTTCCTTGGGATGTTTTTTAGCATAGTCATTCATTCCTGCGGCATAGGCATCCAATATTTTTTTAAACTCAGGAGAAATATCCGATTCGTATTTTCCTTCGACCAAAGGATGTACATCTATCACTTCAACTGCAAAATCTAAAATCGCACCTTCCACACCTTTGTGAATGCCTAATTTTCCACGTAATGGCAACAGGGTTTCTTGGATGGTTTTAAAATCATCTTCTGCTGCTGCCCATGCCAAACCATATGCTACTTCGGCATCAGTTTTTGCATAAATATGAGGTACACCCCATTGATCTCGAATGATGGTAATATTGTCAGGATTGATTTGAGAGAAAATGGTAAGCGATAAAAAGAGGAATATAAAAAAGAATTGGTATTTCATTTTTTAAAGGTAAAAATAAAACTTTCTGATAAAAGTTCTTTGCTGGAGTAAAAGTTAAAAAATCCTTTGAATGATTTATACATTTAGAAAAATTGTAATTTCGAAAAATTAAAAAATCAATTAAAATGAAAAAAGTAAAAACAGATTCCTTCTTCAAATATAGATTCATAATCAGTTTCTTTACTGCATTTACAATTTTACTTTCGATTGCATCTTGTTCAAAAAAAATAAATGAACCAACTGTTTTTTCGAATACTGAAGTATTAGTTTTTCAAAATGGAGAATACGTCAAAGGTATCACAGATAAAAACCCAGAACCAACTCAAGGAATAGACCAATTCTATAAAGACATGTACTCGGATATAAGATACCCTGCTTCAGCTCGAAAAAATAATATCCAAGGAACGATTATGTTTGAAATAGAAATAGATAAAAACGGAAAAGTTGAGAATATTAAAAGTCTAAATTCGCTTTCAACAGATTGTGATACAGAGGCAAGAAAAGCTATCGAAAGAGGATGTAGATTAGGATTCAAACCATTTATTTTTAATGGAAACCAAGTCAGAATTAAATTTTTAGTTCCTGTAAATTTTAGATTAAATGGATAATTCTAATTGTTTGACTTTAAAAACTGTCTCACCGTTAGATTTTACGTTATTCGAGCGGGAGGCAAGGATTGAACTGTTTGAGCGGAGCGAGTTTTCAAGCCTTGCCTCCCGCTCGAATAATGTAGTACCCAATATTTAGCAAATTTTTAAAGTATTAAAGTAAAAATAAATAATTGGATGTTTAGATCCAGGAGCACATCTTTTACAAATTTTAATTTATATCCTTTATATACAAAAAGTACATCCACTCCCAATAAAAAAAAGTAAGCTACTTTCTTTTAAGTAGCTTACTCGATGCTATAACTCCTTATTTCCCGTAAGGATTTCTTCGTTTGTGGGATTTAATAATTCGCATTTTTAGGGTTTTTGAAATGCAGAATTATAGCTTATTATTTAAATGATTTAGGAGAAAGAAATAAATAGCCTCCCTTAATAATGGTTATTTCTCTCTCCCTCCTAAAATCTTCCATTTCCAAAAAGACTTCAACTATTATAAAATCTTTAAGTCAAAGATAAGGTCAGGTTACCCCTTATAAAAAAACAGTTTATCCTTTTTTCCAAAAAAAAAACAACCTAAAACGCTTAAAAACACTATAAACAGTTAACTCTTAAACTTTTTTTCCAAAAAAAAACACTTATATTTATCATAAAAAAAACAGAGAAAACAATCATTTCCTTATATTTTTTCCAAAAACTGCTATAATAATTAAGTTAGCCGTACTTGCTACGGTTATCATTCTACAACTTTTTCCTGTAAAAAAACTTAACTCATGCAAAAAAGTAGATTGCTGGAGCTATTCAAAACTTTGGATAAAACGGAGGTGAAAAAATTACGTAAATGGGTTCGATCTCCATTTTTTAATCAGCGAGAAGATGTCGTCTTATTATTTGATTATTTGGATAAAAACCGTCCTTTTGAAAAACCAGAAAAATTAAGTCGTGAATATGTTTTTTCCAAAATTTTCCCAAAAGAAACATACGATGAAAAAAAGATTGGATATGCTCAATCTTTTTTAATGACAGAGATAAAAAAATTTATTACCTACCAAGAATTTTCAGCAGATGAAATGCGTCCTCAAATTTATATGACTCGAAATTTACGTAAACGAGGATTGAATCGACATTTTGAAAGCGAATGGAAAGCTGCAAATGAATTGTTAGAAAAACAACCATTGCGAAATGCGGATTTCCATTTTTATAATTTTCAGTTGCAAAATGAGCAACATGAATATGCAAATAGTTTAAGTAGAAAAGAGCCCAAAGGCTTGCAAGAAGCAAGTGATGAATTAACAAATTATTTTGTAGCACAAAAACTAAAATTAGGTTGCGACCAACTAAATGCTCAAAATTTAATTAATGCAAAATATCAACAAGAGTTTTTAAAAAAAGTATTAACTCATGTTACGGAAAAAGATATTTCTGATTCACCCGCAATACAAATATATTATCAAGTTTATAAAACAATAACTGAAAAAGATAAGACAGAACCATATTTTAAATTAAAACATCTATTATTTCAATTCCACAGTTTTTTTACAAAAACTGAACTAAAAGATTTATATGTTTTTGCAATTAATTATTGTATTAAAAAACACAATGCAGAAATTAGTGAATTTAAAACTGAGTTATTTGAATTATATAAAACAGGATTAGAACTTGATGTTTTTATCAATAATGGAATTTTATCAAGATTTACATATAAAAATGTAGTGGCAGCTGGAATTAATTTAAAGCAGTTCCAATGGGTAGAAAATTTTATTCATGAAAATAAAAACAAGCTTGACCTAAAATGGAGAGAAGACTTTTTTAATATCTGTTTAGCTATTATGTATTATCAAATTCCTGATTATAAAAAAGCAATGGCTCTACTACAGAAAGCTGAATTTGATGATTTATTTATTAGAATTACTGCTAGGAAGATGTTACTAAAAATCTATTATGAGCTTAAAGAATTAGATGCATTAGAATCATTCTTAGATAGTTTCCATAGATATTTAACAAGGCATAATAAGGACTTAGGATACCACCAACCTTTATATGTTAATTTTATCAAATTTATTAGAAAGATGTTGAGTATTCCTTCTTATGATAAATTAGCCAGACTGAATTTAAAAAAAGAAGTAGAGCAAACCAATGATGTTACTGAAAAGCATTGGCTCATTGCACAATTGTCATAAGCAAGCGTTTATTGGTCTCAGAAAAGGTTTAAAACCTCGTACTTTAAGTACGATAAATTTATTGTTCAAAATTTCATACGTCTTGTTTTGAAAAAGGGAAGACGACTTTTAGTCGTCTGTATATTGAACCCACCTACTTTCAGTTGGTAGTTGAGTTATTATAAAAACCCCTTCTAGTTTTTTTCATTAGAAGGGGTTTTAATTTTTTGACAAAAAACATAGTTTTTAATTACGGTGTAATTACTACTTTTTGGATAAAGTTTTTATTTCCACTTTGCCAATGAACAAATAAAACATTCCCTATGATTTCCTTTTCATCAATTTTATAGGATTTAACTCCTGAATACTGCAATTCATTTTTCACTACGGTGCTAATCTTTTGTCCCAAAATATCATATAAAGTTATATTTACAATTGAACTTTCAGCTAATTCATAATTGATATAAAAAATATCAGAAGTAGGATTAGGATAGACTCTGAAATTAGGATTAAAGCCTAATGGATCATCTGTATCCACACTTATATCAACTCTTTGTAAACTATCACAACCATTAACTGCAGTTTCGTAAAGAATAATTATAGTATCACCAAATATAGGAGTCCCGTCAATTATATCACCGCTATTAATCGTGATCGCACTATCCGAATAGCTTTTTTCAAGAAAAGAAATAGCAGTAAAAATAACATCTTGGGCTTCTAAATTTGGAATCGTATCAATTAAAACAGTATCTGCTTCAATTTCAATTCCCATATAACTATCCCCATCACATACTCCAATTTCCTCTACCAAATAATTAGTAGGAAATTCAAGAGTATTGAAAACGGTATTTGTAATTACAGGTTCATTAAAATCAAAATAAATCGCTGCAGAATTTTCAATTACGGTTCCTGGTGTATTCCCTGCTTTCTGGTCAATTGTAAATCTAAAGAAACCATTTGATTCAACTAGATTGGCAGCACTATCAGGCAACATGATATTATCAAATGTAATTTTTATGATACCATTGTTTAATAACTCTGCTTGATAAGCATGGCTACTTGTTCCAAATTTAATCGTAGAGGGATCCAGATATTGAGAAAGCGTATCTCTTAATATTACTGTACGTGCGGTATCTGTTCCAGTATTTTGAAACCTGATATGGTATTCTAATTCATCATTTGTTCCAACAAAATGTTCATCAAAATAACCTTTAGGATAAGCAGCTTTATCATTTGGATCATAAGATCCTACATTTTCTTGACAATCAATATCAATAAAATAATCTCCATCATCCATTGGGAATTGAGTCACAAATCCTAAACTTCCATTTCCTAAACCAACTCCACAACCTTCAACTGTCGCTGATGGATGACTATTTCCTGGGTGTCCAGGAGTTTGATCTATTTCCATTCTAAGAGTTGCTCCAGTAGAAGGGAATGTTTGAAAAATGGTTTCATTAGGATTCAAATCAATAATATTTATCAATACAATTACATCATCTTCTATTACTCTAACAACATTTGGAGCAATAGGAGGGTTAACCCCTACATTCGTGATTGCAAAAGTAATCGAATCATCCACACAAATACCTGTCACCTGCATACTCGAACTATCCCATAAGATAGGAACCACACAAATCGAATCAGGATAAATATGAGCTTCTACACAATGAGTTTGCCCCAATTCTGTACTATCACAATCTACTAAAACATTGACGGTAAAATCGCCACACGCTCCTATCGCCACATTTCCTACATCAAATGAAAAAGTGTTATTTCCTATATCAGTATAAGGTAAACTTGAAGTAGTAATATTGAGGAAAGTATCAAATGCTATTTCAATAAAAGCATTGGCTTCATCCAATGTTCCATCATTGCAATATTTGACATAATAAGTATTTTCAAAACATCTAACCAATTGAGGAGCAGAAAGCTCTACGGTCATATTTGGACATTCAGCAATGGCTTGCATGGGAATTGCTGGCACAACAATCGTATCAAAAAAGTTATTTAAACTCAGATCAATAGGCCCACATGTTTTCCAAAGTCCATTGGGGGTGACTACTCGAAGATCATATTGTCCAGTATCGCTTAAAATCTCATAATTTCCATTAGCATCCGTAATATCAAAAAAATCATTATTCCCTTCCCCGTCAGCTACAACAATCCAATTTTCCAAATCTATCTCACCATTATCAAAAGTACAATCATTATCAATATCATAAAAAACATTTCCACTAATCGAAATGGTCAAACTATTTAAATCCGAATCAGTTTTTATTAAAGCTATGGTAGAATCACCTGTTCCTGCAATGATAAATCCGTCATCCGAAGTAGGTAAAACTACAGAGGGAAAACCAACAACTGAACCTTCAGTCAGTACTTTTTCTTTTAATAAAGTCCCTACCACATTAGTTCTGACTACATAACCAAAACCTTCATTATTAACTATATTTACAGAATTACCAATAGAGACTAAATCTCCATTAGGTGCTTCCGTTATTGTAAATCCTCGTTCAACTTTATCAGATACTCCAAAAGTTTTTGTCCACAAAGTATCACCACTCGAATTTAACTTAACCCAATACATATCAGCATCATCTCCATCATCCCAAAACTTATAACCAGTACTCACATAACCTCCATCCAATGTTTCGACTACATCTTCACCCGACTCATTAAAAAGTCCTCCATGTTTATGACTCCATTGCTCCGTTCCATTCTCATCAATCTTTACGATATAGAAATTTTTGTCATTAGAAGGATTGATACCCAAAGGTTGGGTATAACCTGTAATGATATATCCACCATCGGAGGTAGGTTTTATATCTCGTGCCTCCGTATATCCTACTGTTGGCCCAAGTGTGCTGATCCATTCTTCAACCCCCAAACTATCTACTTTTCTAAGAAAAATACGATTAACTCCTGCTACTTCTCCTACTAACAAAAATCCATTATCAGCAGTAGGAATCATTGCATTGATATCTTCATCAGCACTTGAACCGTAAGATTGATCCCATAATTTATTTCCTAAAGCATCAATTCTAAGCAAATACCAATCTGATACTACATTCGCATTATTCTTAGTAATTCCTCCTATGATATAACCACCATCATCCAATTGATAAATTCTTACACTCATTTCATCTTCTACTTCCCCAATGACACTTAACCATTGTTGATTGCCTTCAGCATCCAATTTTAATATAGCAATATCTTCCTTTGAAGGGTCTTTAACGGTGGCGGTCAAACAATAGCCTCCATCTTGAGTAAGCGTTATGTACTCTGTACGAAGGTGTGCATATCCATCAACAGGATATGTTTTCTCCCAGCCTTGTGCATGGATATTGAACGAAAAGAATAGAAAAAACACCAGTTGAATTGGTATCAACAAACTGGATCTTCTTAACATCTGAAAAAGGATTTTTAGTAGTCTCATAAACAGTTTGAAATTCGTTGAGTGTGATCTAAGTAGTCTTTGTTAATATAAATGTAGTTCCAATACCTTTTTGGAACAAAAACATTAATTGAATTTTTCCAATTTTTTTCACTACAAAATGAACAATAAACATAATAAAATCAATGACTTTAGCTTATTTCTTCCAAATAAAACCTTTCTATTTTTAAATGAAAATTTGCCTTTTAAACGAAAATAATTAGTTAGATGGGGAGAATTCTCTTAACTGTTTTAATTTTTATTAAAAATACAGAAAAAAATTGGTTCTAAATGAATTCATGTGGTTGGTCAAAATAGTTATTAAGTTATTGGTTATTGAGTTATTTCGAATAACGTTATTTTTCTATGGTTTTTGACCAATAACTTATTAACCAATAACTCAATAACTATTTTGACCAACCACATAAAATCACCTTGAA
>CAKZSH010000169.1 GCA_937918905.1 uncultured Saprospiraceae bacterium | reverse complement strand
CCTACCCGTATGAAGAGATTATTTTTTAATATGAGGAAATGAAAAAATTAAGGCATACCCTTCGGTACGGCTTCATTTTTTCATGAAATCATATTGAAAAAGAAGCCTTCAGATGGGTAGGTTATTTATTTCCTACTCCCTAAAATAAAAGAAATCCAACCCCCATATGCATTCTCCAAAAATAAGTATTGCGCAGTAATGATAATGCATTAGAATCCTTTTCTTCGGATGAGGCAAAAGCATAGCCGATAGAACCTCCAACATTATAAACTAATCGATCAAAAAATATTCTTCGTGTTCCTAATCCAAACGCAATTACAGGCATGGTATATTCTTTTTCTTCTGTAATAAACTGTGTCCCATTCCAAGTAACTCGGTTGTAATTGCCAAATAAATATTTTCCTTCAAATCTAAAATATCTTCCAATTGGAGCAATTGCTCTTTTGCTATACCAATCGAAGTTGATTCCAAAACTGTTGCCTTTTAAAGTGCCACTAAAATTAAATTCATCATCATTGGTTTTTTTTAAGCTAAAAAAATCATAACTCAAACCTACATGCGCTCGTCTGCGAACGACATAATTGAAATTAAAACTATGGATAAAATTAGAATAGCTTGGAGGTAAAAGTGTAAAAAATGGAGCCGTAAAATTATAATCTAAAAATCCCTTTTTTCCCAAATAGCCTGGAACGTTTTGACTTTGTACTATTCCTGCTATGGAAAATAAAATGAGAAATAAAAGAGATTTTTTAATGTTCATAGTTTGTATCTGTTTTTAGGGTAGAGTAAAATTGTAACCGCCAAATTCATTTGGCTGGTTGTTTAAAATGCTGATATTCAATTGTTTAGACCAACCTGCCAAATGAATTTGGCGGTTACAAAAAATTATTTTCTTTTAATTTGTCCAAGTATATCGTACACCCTTTGATTGATGATATCTTTATGATCGACAAATTCTACTAAATCAAAAGTAGCCATTTTTGCTTGTCCCGTTTTAGTATCCAATACAATGGAAAAAATAATGGATTCTCCTTTTGGACTAGCGACACCATACAACCATGACAACTGATTAAAAATTAATTTTCCAAAAGTCTCATACATATTCTTAGGCACTTTGCCCGACACCACTCCTGCCCATAAAAAAGAATCAATTTTATATTTTTTAGCAATAGCATTGATTCGTTCTTGATTAAAGGCAATCATACTTAAACCATCTCCCATTTCCATTTGATGCCCAAACCATTCTTGAATATCTCTAAGATCATTATATGCTTCGACATCTTTTTTAGAAAAATCTTTTGCGTCAAGCATGATAACTTTTAGTTTGAGGCGATCAGCATTTTTTGTAATTGTATTGTTTAAATTGTTTTGTGATTTTTCAGTTTGAATCAAATAAGGTGCTTTAAATCCTTTTTTTAATTTTAAATAATAAGGATTGATTGCCAATATTTTTTTTTCCCCTAAAGCAAAACGGCCATTACTATAATAGTCAGAGGAAGTAGGATTTAAAAATTCACTATCGTCTTCTTCCTCTTTGTTTTGTTTCTTTTTTTCTTTTTTACATTCAGTTAAAAGATTGTTGAAATCTTTTTGCGCCAACAAATCTCCAAAAGCAAAATAGATAAAGCGACTATTTTTTTTACGTTGTTCCTGAATCTCCTCGTATTTTTTTTTCTCCTCTTCCGTAGCATCTTCCGCAAGTTTTTGAAGTGGTGGTGGTGGACTTTTAGAAGGTCGTCCCTCTTTAAAGTCTTTAAGTTTACGACCATGTTTATTGATAAAATCTTGGCAAATATCTTTTATCATGTTTTGAAAAACTTCATCATTTGCAAATTGATCTTTTAGCAGATAAGCATAGCGTAATGTCAATGCATTGAGTTCATATTTTTCTAGTTTATTTAAAAAATAAACCACACTTCCAAACTCTCCTTCCAACTCACTTTCATTATATTCAAAATCAGAGAACTGTTTTGCATTGATGAATTTTGTCATTCCATACAAGGCTTTTGCCATGACTTTTTTCAAATATAAATCTTCGGGAAACTCTTGTTGTAATAAATATGAATTATAGATTGCATCATAAAATTCGTAGTTCCTAAGATGATATTCTAAAAGTTCGTATCGTGCTCTTTTTTGTAAAGTTTTAAATCTTGATTCTGAAATGATAAAATCTTTTCGACCTTCATTTGAATTTTTACCGATGATGGTTGAAGCTGCTATTCGTCTTTTGGGAAGACTTGGATGTGTACTTTCGGTATCATCGTCATTGACTTCGGTTGAGATAGCATTGATAGAATCCAATTGATAATTATCTGCAAAGAGCAAATAATCATCTTCAAAAAATGATTTATTAAATGGGACCTGAGCGAATGGGAGGTAGGAGTATTGTAAGACATTGAACGCGCCATCCACCGCATCTAAGTTATATTTGGATTTTAAAAATAAGTCTAAACCCAATTCGTCAGCTTCGGATTCTTGTTCTTTTGAAAATTGATTTTTAGCTAAAGTCGTATTAAAATCCCTTCTCCTTAGAAATCCTCTTTTATTTTTTCGATCTATTTCTTTGGAGGTTAGAAAAAATTCCAAAGCATGTTTTTCTTTAAAATGAGAAATTTCATGCGCTAAAATAAATGCAAGTTGAGCTTCATTTTCTAGTTGAGCGATCAATCCCATATTGACCAATACCACACCTTGACCAGTCGCAAATGCATTAACGGAAGCCGAGCGTACCACATAAAAACGAAGTTCGTTTTTTAACTGAGGATCATCTTTAAGTATAAGCGCAGCGACTTCATTGACATAATTAGTAACAGGGTCATTGAATAACACATAACCACTTTTTAATAAATCATCAATAGCATAATTGCTTTCTAGGAAAAATTCTTTTTGATTTTTACGAGTTCGTCGCCGAGCTGAACGATCTACATTTTCAAGCTCTTGCTGGTATTTGATATAGGATGGAGTGGTAAAATCTTTAGGAATATTGCCTGAACTTTGGAGTGGCTCGTATTGGCTAAACGCAATAGGGGAAATAAAAAGTAGTATCCATAGTATTGATAGCCTCATGCTAAAATCTGTGTATTGATTGTTTTCTAATTCGTCCTACAACTAAAAAAAGTATTCAGTTGGGACTGAACAAATTTAGATAAAATTTGCATTAAACTATAATATATGAAATTTAGATAGATATCACAAAATTTATTACTCTTGCTTACATTAACCTGATAAACTAATTCATCAGTCCACTAATCAACATCATTTTAATCCAATTTTATCTCTTCCAACTTTTTCAAAAAATCCTCAGCCCGTTTTTCCAATAATCCTTTTTTAAGTTGGATATGATCCATTGACTTTTTAAAAGCTCTTCCTTCATCACTATCAATTTCTGTAATGATTCCTTGGGTAGCGGCTTCACTAGCAAAAGCATCTTTTCCAAGATACCACATCAGATTAAAATTAACACTAATAAATTGGGTGGAAAGTCCCATTAATTTAGCTTCTACTTCAGGACGAACGGCTTCGATACTAGCGACATCATTCGTATCGACACGATTGATAATGTCTACTAAACCTTCAAATTCAGTAACTAATCCATCAATAGAATTAAATAATTTGTTGAGTTGTTTAACATCTTTTTCAAGGTATTCAATGGCTTTGGGATTGTTTTTTAAAGCATCAGGAATGACCAATTTTACATAGTCAACTTGGGCAAAAGTTTGAATTGAAACTAAAAGGAGGGTAAGGAAAAATAATAATCGAGATTTCATATTTTATGGTTTTTATTAGGATATGGCAAAAACCATGAAAAAGTAAATGGGGTGGTGGTTATTGAGTTATCTCGAATGAACAAAGATTGTTCAAAAAAAAAATAGTAACAGATTTGTTTTCCTTAGCCGTCGGATGTAAATCCGACTCTCTCAATCGATTACTTTTGAATACAATATTTGAATATCAAGGTTTTAAAATTATACATTTGTTTGACCGAGAGAGTCGGATTTACATCCGACGGCTAAGGAAAACAAATCTATTTAACCACTTTTTTGAATACTCTCCATGAACGCGTTTTTTCTAAGTATTCGAAATAACCCAATAACCCAATAACCCAATATTGTCATTTTTCATTCAAGGTTTCAACAAATATTTTTCATCCTCATTTTTTTATAGATATTTGTGTTTTTAAATTAAACATCTACTATGCAAGTTAATGATTCACGTCTCGATCTATATTCTGATGAAGAAGTACAACAAGGAATGCAAGAGTTATTTGAGAATGAGAAATTTGTATCTGGGATGCAGGCTTTTTTACCTCAAGAGCTCAGTCAATATATTCTTACTGCTAAGGATGAAGTCAAATCTATCTACGATTTTCAAGCAAATATTACTCGCCCATTTTTACATGCGATAAAAGAAATTAGTATTTCTGAGCTTTCAGTTAGTGGTTTGGAAAATCTTAATTCGGAGGATAAATATTTATTTATTTCCAACCATCGAGATATAGTTTTGGATTCTGCTTTTTTGAATTTACTGCTTTTTGAAAATAAAATATCTACAAGCCAAATTGCAATTGGAGATAATTTAATGAAGACTCGGATATCCGAATTGTTATTTCGAATCAATAAAAGTTTTGTAGTGAAAAGAGATGGAGGCCCTCGCGAGTTGTATGCACATTCCATCGCCCTTTCGAAGTATATCCATGAAATGATTACCGAGAAACTGGATTCAGTTTGGATTGCGCAACGAGAAGGACGAGCCAAAGATGGGAATGACCAAACTCAACAAGGTTTGTTAAAAATGATTGGGCTAAGTGGAGGGAAAGAATTGAAGCAACATTTTCAAAGTTTAAAAATTGTTCCTGTTGCTATTTCTTATGAATTAGATCCTACTGGATTGCAAAAAACTCAAGAATATTTGAAGAAAAAAAATGATCCTGATTTTAAAAAATCATTTCAGGAAGATGTCAAATATATGCTTGAAGGTATGCGAGGGAAGAAAGGAAAAGTTCATTTTAATTTTGGAAAACCATTGTTAGAAGAATTAGAAATTCTTGATACAGCAAAAAATAGTAAAGAACAAATTGCAATGTTGGCAGGATTGATTGATCAATCCATTCATTGTAATTATCTTTTGTATCCTGTAAACTATGTAGCTTTCGATTTGTTATTCAAAGAGAAAAAATATTCAAATCATTATTCGGAGCAAGATTTTGAAAAATATTCAAAATTTTTTGAAGCACAAATTCAACAAATAAATACCAACCAAAAAAACGAAGGCAAAGAATATTTATTGAGAATGTATGCTAATCCTGTCGGGAATGCTTCGAAGTATTAAATTTTAAAAATAAATGAAGAAAGTATTGGTTTTTGGTGCAAGTAGTAGCCGGAATTCGATTAATAAAAAACTGGCAATTCATGCTGCAACTCAATTGGAGAATGTAGAAATTCAAATTATTGATTTGAATGATTTTGAAATGCCACTTTTTAGTATTGATAGAGAAGGTGAAACAGGTATTCCTGAACCAGCTCAATTATTTAAAAAAATGCTTAAAGAAGCAGATGCCATTGTCGTTTCATTTGCCGAACATAATGGAAGTTTCTCTGCTATTTTTAAAAACTTATTTGATTGGACTTCTCGAATTGAAAAAGGCATGTGGGAAAATAAACCAATGTTAGCTTTGGCAACTTCACCTGGGGCAAGAGGTGGACAAAGTGTATTGAGTCATGTTTTAAAAGATTTTCAATATCGAGGTGGAAATATTGTAGCTAGTTTTTCCTTACCTAGTTTTCAACAAAATTTTTCTGATGATGCAGGAATTACTGATGAAACTTTGAATACAGAATTGATGAAGCAAGTTGCTATTTTACAAGAAACGATTTAGTAATATTTTCAGGAGCTCAAGTCAGGAGCTCAAGTCAGGGCCTGACTTTCGAGTCAGACCCTGACTTTTGAGTCAGACCCTGACTTTTGAGTCAGACCCTGACTTAGCATTTGGAGAAAACTGAATAGTTGTGACTTTTTTTTGATAAAAACCCAAAAGTACTATTAATGTTCTTTTGGGTTTTTTAATTTTAGGGAAAATAAAATTTATGGCAAAACGAAACGAGAAAAACTTATTTCTTTTAGCAGGAACATTATTAGCACTCCCTACGGTTTATTGGTTTTTTGTAGGGTGGACACCAGAATCTAATTCTGTAGATGTATTGTTAAAAGGTGCTCAAGCATTATTTGGGATTTACATTATTTACTATGCAATGAACCAAAAAGGGAAAGAAGTATGAAGGAAATAAAAAAAATCATTGTCGCTTCTCGCAATCCAGTAAAGATAGAATCGGTAAAGTTAGGATATAACAAAATATTTACAAAAAGTAATGTTGAATTACAAGGAGTTGCTGTTCCATCAGGAGTGAGCGATCAACCGATGAGTAATTTGGAAACGATGACTGGTGCAATCAACCGAGCAAATAATGCCCAAAGTCAATTTCCAAATGCAGACTTATGGGTAGGAATTGAAGGTGGGATAGAAAAAATAGGATCAGACATGACTGCTTTTGCTTGGGTTGTTATTCAATCTAAAAACAAAATTGGCAAATCTAAAACTGGAACATTTTTCCTCCCTCCACAAGTGGCCCAATTAATCAATGAAGGGAAAGAATTGGGCGAAGCAGATGACATTGTTTTTGAAGATTCCAATTCAAAGCAAAAAGGAGGTGCTGTTGGGTTGTTGACAGGCAATGTAATTGATAGAACGTCATTATATATTGAAGCAGTTGTGTTAGCTTTAATTCCTTTTAAAAATAAAAACTTGTATTGAATTATGAACAAGAACTTACTCAAAACTAAAAATAGATTTAGAACGAGTCCCTTTGGAATGGACTGATAGGAAAGAAATGGAAGGTCATGCAAAAGGCACATTGATGAGTCCTTCTAATTTAGTGACTTATAGGTTTTAAAATGGAATTAAAAAATATCGAATGGCGAGCCTGTAATTTTTCCTGAAGAAAATTTTAAGTGGACAGAACTGGGAGATTTAGCTCAAAAGTTTTATAGTGATTATGAAAAATTGTCTTACTCAAAATTACTAAAAAAACTCGATCAAGTCGTTACTAAAATACTTTCAATTATTGAAGAAAAAAATAACGATGAAATTTATAAAACCATTTGGTATAAAAAATATTCGATGGGAAGAATGATTCAATTAAATTAAATACTTCGTCTCCTTATAAAAATGCAAGAATTAGAATTAGAAAATGGCTAAAAACTAAATCATAAAATCATCAACTGTCAATTCATAAATGGCAAGTTGCGCATCCTTTCCTTCTAAATTTCCAACATATTTAAAATTGAACTTTTCTAATACCCGAATAGACGCTTTATTATCTTGATGAGGAACTGCTTCTATTTTTTGTAATTGCATTGTTGTAAAACCATATTCAATAATTTTCCCAATACTTTCAGTTATAATGCCTTTTCCTTGAAAATCAGGATGCATTTCGTATCCTAATTCTCCAGTTGCATTTTCTGCATTTAAATTCCAAAGACAAATAGAACCTACCATTTTGGGGTTATCTTTTAAGGTGATCCCCCAATTTATCCATTTATTATTTTTGACTCCATCCATGATTTTATCAATAAAATCATCTGCTTCTTTTATTTTTTGATAAGGAGTACGATCGAGGTATCTGGAGTTTTCCGGAAATGCCCTAGTTTCAAAAAGACTTGTTGCATCATGCTTTTTAAATGATCTTAAATTAAGTCGAGTGGTAGTGAAATCAGGGAAAGGATAAAAATCAAAAACAAGCATTTTTAATTGCTAAAATAAATAGGTTTATAATATAAAAAAAGCCAACCAATAAAATAAGGATGTTATTTGGCTAAACTAACAGACGATCTAGTTTTTATGAACTTGACCAATCTTTAATTAATTGGTATTTTTCTTATTTCCTACTCCCTTAAGACCAGTACAAAAAATTAGACTTTTAGTTGAAAAAAATGACAAAAAAAGCCATACAACAATAATTTTGTCATACGGCTTAAACAACACCCTTAAGAAATTTCTTTTGAAATTTATTAAGAAAGTTATAGTGTACAGAGGAACGATTTTTTTATGCTTCACTTCATCATTCTATAAATACCTATGTGCATGTGTTAGAAATTGGTGTTTAACTCCTCTTTCATAAGGTAAAATCGCCTCTGCACAACACTAAATTTATATGATTATGAGATCGAAATAGCCCACGAAAAATTAGGTTTTCAACTTCATTTAGCGATTAAAATGCTTAAAATTTGATTGAGAGTTTTAATTAAGATTTGAAATCTATAAATAGATACCTTTCAATCTTTGATTAATTTAGTTTGGTTGTTTTTAATGTTATAAGTTTGGTAGGAATTGCCTTTTATTTATTCGTTTATTTCATATTTAAAGTCTAAGTAGTTCGCAGTACTTTTAATAAAACCTTTGTAAGTCTATTTAATATACCTCAGTAAATCTATCATAAATTTAACGTCATTAAATGATTAATTACTATCTCTAAAGGTTATTAAATACGGACATTATGGGGGCAAAAAAAGGACATTTTGCATATTTATAGCAAAAACAACAGGCTATACATCTTAAAAAAAAGGAATAAAGCCAAAAGGGTAGGTTTTTCAAAAAAAGGGGATTCATTAGTATTAATTTGAAGTATTTGAAGTATCGTAAAAAATACGGTAGTGCTACAAATTCATTAAGGGAGTAGGTTATTTATTTCCTACTCCTTAAATCAAATTATTTTCATTTTTTTGTTTAAATGCAAGATGATTGACTTTATATATCGCAGCTTAATCTTCATTTGATTCTTGACGTATTTTCATTTTTGGTTTTTTATATAAAATTGATTTTCTAAAAAACATTTTATTGCAAATTCACTTGCATCAAAATGTGGTTGTGGAAGATTTTCTGGTTTTACCCAAAACCAACCTTCACATTTTTCAGGTTCCATAACTTGAGGTGTTCCGATATATTTATCAGTAAACATATTGACTGAAACATGATGGATTCCAGATTCTTTATACGTACGTAAATTGTTTGTTATGGAAAGGACTTTGGGATTGATAATGGTCATCCCCGTTTCTTCCAATACTTCTTTTTTGATTCCTTCTTCAAAAGATTCCCCCATTTCAAGATGCCCTCCCGGAATTGAAAAATAAGGAGAAATACTTCCTTTTCTTTTTCCAATGAGGATTTCTCCTTTTTCGTTTAGAATGATAATTCCTAATCCTACGTTTGGTCTTTGCATAAAATATATTTTAAGGGACTAGGAATTAAATAACCTTGTTATCTAGGTAGATTATTTAATTCCTAGTCCCTTAATCAAATTTTCAATCAAAATCAGATAATGAGTATTCATCGTATAAGTTTTTGATTGACATTTTTTTTTGAATTAAAAATGATTTTGTCCACAACATTTTTTAAATTTTTTACCGCTATAACAAGGGCATAGGTCATTGCGCCCGATTACCATTTTTGATTTTTGTAAATCTCTGGCATCCATATCTTGGTCAAATATCTCTTCCAAAATATTATACAATTCAGGATGTTTTTTTGCCAAAAGTTTAGGACGTTCAAAAAAGTATTCACTTGCTACTGCAAAAAATTCAATCTTACTACTACCACCATAAGGATTGATATCTGATTTTTTTTCATAAATTTCATCAATCTTTTCCTTTATCAAATCCAACCAAGGGAGGACATAGGGCCTTTCTAACAATAGTTTTGGAATCCCATCCACCTCACCATCTGCTTTGTCAATCAGATGGATAAATTCATGAATAGCCGTATTTTTTTTATCGGATTCATTATCAAATCCATGATGAAGCGCAGGTTTTGATAAAATCATTTTTCCTTCCATGTAGCCAGTTCCAACCATTCCTAAAATATTTCTACCTGGCCCTGTAGTTTTAAAATTTTCATTGAAGCGGGTGGGATAGAGGAGGACCTCATAAAGGTTGTGGTATCTCCATTTTGGAAATTGAAAAATAGGAATCACACCACTCGAAGCGACTAATAATTTGTCCGTTTGGGTGACATCTGTTTGGATTCCCGTAATTCTATAATTGAGTAGGAACTCTTGGATTTTAAACTCGAAACGTTCTTTTTCTTCTTTTGATAAGGTATTGTAGAAAGCAACTTCACGGGCAAGTATGATTCGCCATTGGGTTGGGAAATCTTTAGTTGGTGCTTTCCAACTACTAAATGGTCTTTTTGATTGTAGAAACCAAGCAAAGAAAAAAAGAGCAACAATGGCAGCTAATGTATTCAAAGGTTTTTTTGAAATCAAAATACAAATATTTGTTGATTGAAAAAATCTCTTTCTTCCTATTTACTTTTTGTAATCATCTTGCATATAAAATAAAAGCAGTCAAAACGGCTTATTATTCAACTTTAAATCAATAAATCATGCAAGGATTAAGTATTCTTTTACTCATAGTAGCAGTTGTAATCATCATTATTAATTTGATGATTAACCTTGGAAATATTCTCAAAATCTCAACATATTGTGTTCAAACCAATACTTTAAATCAATATTGGGGAGCTTGGTTCAAGTCGGGGGTGAGTGGTAGAGCACTTATTTCTTCGATTATTGGTTTTGTTTTAGCATTGATTGTGTTTTTTATTGTAGCTCCAATTGTCTTGATTCGAAGAACACTTCTAAATAAAAAAGTAAAAGAATCTGTGGCTAATGGGTTATTCTTTGACTACAGCAATGTCAATGTGCAACCTGATGAAAATGCTACATTTTTTACCAATATCAATAAATTGGGCTTAGATCCAACTGAATTTAAAGTGTATGGAGATGTGAAATTAGATGTGATGATGATTATTGGAACATTGTCCAAAGCATGTCAAGATAAAGGAATCGAAATTGCTTATAAAGTGATGGAAGATGTGAAATTAAAAAATTCTCAAATCGCTAAAATTCCAGTTTTAATAGAAATGAATAATCAAAAATATCCTTTGTACTTGATTTATAATGACCAACAAAAAAATCAGTATTATAAAGTAGGTTCTCAATTGGAACAATCAGGATATAAGGATTGTCTTTACTTTTCTGTAAATCAATTTTAAATTTTTAGCCGCAGATTTAAGTTGATTTTTTATGATTTTCTTTTAACGCGCTTTTCGACAATCATAAAAAATCAGCGTAAATCTGCGGCTAAAAAATCAACAATCGTGAATCATTAAACCTACAAATCCTCCAACTCTATCCCATAATCATATTGTAAATCTTCTTCTAGTTTGGGTAGAATTTTTTGAATCATTGAGATTTGTTGTTTGTACATATTGACAAGAACTTTACTTCTAGAAATTGAAGGAGAGAAGTTTTTCAATTTTTTACAAAAATATATCAGCAATTCTACCTGAGTATCTTTCCTTTTAGAGTAGCGAATGTATTTTTTTAAATTTCTTAGCGCCTTTCGAATTCCTTTTTTTATCAAATAATAATTCTTCTTATTGATGGTTTCAAATTGTTCATCAATTTCATTTTTCACACTTTGTATATAATTGGATTCATTGGATTTTTCATAAAGGAGATAGGTCAACAGTTCCTTATTTTCTTTTTTGAATTTGGCTAAAGTCAGGCATAACTCAGCCAATTCTTTAGGAGGACGATGTTGGAGTTCTTGTTTGATTTCGCTAACTGTTGCTGCTTTCATATTTTGTTAAGCTTGATTCTGTAAATTTATGATTGGTTTATTTAGTGATTCGTGATTTGTAACTGGTGATTTGTATCGAAAACTGTTAAATCTATATTTTTTTTAATTACGTAGGAACGAAAGGGTGCAGCCCAAAGTGTCGTTTAAAGAAGAGTCCTTCAAGAACTTCACCCTACTCTGAAAGAATGGGGTGGTACTGGAAGGACTTGTTGAATTAAAATTAACATTTTAGTCCTTCCAGCATCAATTCGGCCTACGGACAAACTTAAATTCTTGAAGGACTTCTTTATTAAAACGACATTTTGGGCTGCATCCGAACGAATCACCAGTTACCAACCACGAATCATTAAATACTAATCAAAAATAGAAAAAGCCCTGTGAAACCACAGAGCTTTTCCAATTTTCATATCTAAACAGTTAGATTAGTATCTTCCACCGCCGCCGCCGTAGCCGCCGCCGCCACCGTATCCACCGCCACGGTTTCCACCGCCGCCGTAGCCACCTCTTCCACGTCCACCGCCACCACCTCTGTTCTCACGAGGTTCAGCTTTCTTAACTACGATTGTACGACCATCAAAATCTTGATCATTTAATGCGTCGATTGCAGCTTGCGCTTCATCATCGTTTGGCATTTCAACAAATCCAAATCCTTTGGAACGTCCAGAGAATTTGTCCATAATAATTTTTACAGAATCTACCGCTCCATGTTCCTCAAAAGCTTGTTGTAAATCCGACTCTCTTGTGTCGAAGTTTAATTTTGCAACAAAAATGTTCATAAATAAAAAATTTAATATTCGCTATTGCGATTATCGCAAAACGAAAAAGTAAAAAAATAAATAGTAGAAAAAAAACTAAGGTAAGTAGACTAAAACCAAAAAAATGATGAAGTGAAAAACTTAAGAACTTAATTAATTTAATACAAAAGTTACATAATGAATAAGTTTCCTTTGTACCTTTTTGACTTGATAAAAACAATAAGTCACATATTTCACATTAGAAATATATAAAGGGGAAACTGAAAAACTATTTTTTGACCTGTTGAACTCTTACTGCATTTGGCCCTTTTGGCCCCATTTCTACTTCAAAAGTTACTTGGTCGTTGCTATCTATTTCATCAATCAATCCCGCTACGTGCACAAATATACTATCTTGAGTGATTTTATCTATAATAAAACCATATCCTTTTTCGGAATTGAAAAATTTAACTTTTCCCATTCGGATCGGATCTTCGTCTTCTATGTCTCCTTTTTTAGGGACAGAAACCAGAATATCCTCTGCATTTATTTCTGTTTTTTTAGTTGGATCGGGTGGAGTAGGAGTAAGATTTCCATCTTCGTCGACATACATAAATTCTTGACTGGTCTTACCATCTAATGCATCTTGTTTACGTTGTTCTTTTCTTTCAGCTTTATCTTTTCGTTTTTTTTGTCTTTTCTTCTCGCGTTCTTTTTTATTAAAACTTTGCTGCGATTTACCCATTTTTATATTTTAGGATGGAGGAATTTGCTACGATCAGCAATTAGAAGGAAAAGATTTTAAACTCGTCGAAACTAAACTGAGAATAACGATAACGAGTGCAAAGGTAAGTAAATATTATTTAAGATGTTGATTTTCTGTTATGTAGGTTATTAACATTGTAGTATTTCTACTATAATAGATCTTTTTAGCCTTGCTTTATTAACAAAATATAGGATTCCTTAGAGTGTAGCTAAAAAGTACTTTTGCTTTTCATATCTGCTCCTAGACGATGTTATGGTTTTTAGTCACTTGGTATTGAGAATGGTTCGTAAGCTCAATACCTAATACTCGTAATTTCAAATCAATTTACCGCCAACTTGAATCATTATAACCAGTTCAATAATCTGCATAACTTTTTTAGGATCTCATATCGTATTGATTTTCAATTGATTAAATATTTTTTTTATTTAATTTGTTGGTTTTCTACATTTTAATGTGACCTAAATCGAGGCGGTTAGTCAAAAGGCTGAATTTATTATCTGTCATTCGACACAAGCAAGCTAAACACAAAAATCTAATAGCTACTCTATGGCTTTATTTAATTTTTTTGAAAAAAAATCGATTAAATAATTATTGACTTGCTTTAAATATAAATTATTAAAACAAGACTGGTATAGATAGATATCATCTAAAATGATATTCATTAATAGTAATTCAAATAATTAGAATTGCTGATACTCAGAATAGAGCAACTACTATTAAAAACAGTAGTTGCCTACTCTAAGTTTATAAAAAGATAAGGGTGTTGTTTTATTCAGTCAGATTTCAAAACTGCTATCTGGCTATTTGGAGTGGGAGAATTTTAATTAAAGGATTAATAAAATTGTAAGATTCCTACTCATGGGCAGTTGCTGAAAAGCAATTGCCTTTTTTAATTTTTGCTCTTTGACAAATTTCATGGTCATGTAAAAGATGAAAGGAAGAATTAATTACAACTTTCACTTAAAAAATCTAAACAGGTTCTTAATAGTTCACTTTGCTTACACGAGGCAATTAGATACTTTCAAATTTTCTTAACTTTAGGTTTTCGGCATTCAATAAATTTTAAAAAATCAAAAAAATGCAAATAGCACTTATTTCACATGATGGAAAAAAAGCAGAGATGGTTTCTTTTGTATTAAGAAATAAGGCTCTTTTTGAAGGAATAAAATTGGTGGGAACTGGAACAACTGGAGGACACATTGAGAATGCTGGATTCACGATAGAGAAATTATTATCTGGGCCGATTGGAGGTGATGCACAGATTGCAGCTATGGCTGCTGTGGGAGAAATTGATGCGGTCATTTTTTTCCGAGATCCATTGGATAAGCATCCTCATGAACCCGATGTTCAAATGTTGATGAGATTATGTGATGTGCATAATATTCCTTTGGCTACAAATCCTGCTACTGCTCAATATCTTTTGGAAGGCATGGTTACATAAAAAAAGATTCTTTGACAAACAAGGATAAAAAAAAGGACAGCAGTTTTATACTGCCGTCCTCCAAAATCTTCTAACTCTAGAAGATTACCTATCACTAGTACTTAAATATCTTACTGTTCTTTTTTAAGAGATTTTGCTTCTTTTCTTAATCTCTTTTTCTCCTTTCGTTCCTCTTTTAATTGAGCTTTGTATGCTTTCCTCTCTTCAGGAGTCATGTTTTTCATTGCCTCCTTACGCTCTTTTCTTGCAGCTTCTTTATCTGCTTTTAAAGCTTTTTTATTGGCTTTGCGTTCCGCTTTTTGTTCAGGAGTTCGATTTTGCTTTCGCTCTTCTCTTGTAGCTTTTCTTCTTTCTTTTGCAGCAGTTCTTTTTGCTTTTAGTTCAGCACGTTGCTCAGGGGTCATGTTTTTTTCTCTTTCAGCACGTTTGGCTGCACGTTCCGCTTTCCATTCCGCACGTTCTTCAGGAGTCATGTTTTTACGTTTTTGCCCTCTTGCTTTTCGTGCTTTTCTTTTTTTCTTTCGATCAGCTTTTGTTGCCTTTTGCTTGCGATCTTCTTTTTCAACTTCGATTTCTTTTTCAGCAGGAGTGTCAATCACTTGAGCAATTGAGTTTATAGGTAGAGATAATACTGCAAGTAATAAACTGAAACTTAATATGATTTTTAATGCTTTCATGATTTTAAATTTTTAGCCTTTTAAAAAGGCGGTTTGAAAATTGACTTTTCTAAAAAAAACGGATTTAGGATAGCCACTTATTTTACGGTTTTGGATTTTTTTATTTGTAAAATTTAGGGTGTTGTTTTAAAGCGTATTTGCCCATTTCGACGAAGGTTTTTTGGGGAGTAACTTGGGATAACAAAACCTTAACTTAATCAGGTCATATTTTAAAAAATCTTAATTTTTTTAACAAGATTTTCACAAATGAGGCCTAAAAAAAGGTTTTTTATGGAGTAGGAAATAAAAAAAAGTAACTGCTGACTATGGTAGTAACAGTTACTCAATTGTAATTAGATTTATTTCTGATCACCCTTGGCTTAGGAATGAAAAATATTTGAAATCCCCAAGGATAAATATTTTGAAATCTTGAATAGATTAACTAATCAACTTTTAGTAAGAAGGATAATGCTGAATAGGTACCATTTTTTATTATTAATTGCAGCTCCGCTGCAATGTGTTTCTAAGGAATCCTTTTTAAAGTTTCTAAAAAGTATTTCCAAAATTTTTGAACAGAACTAATTTGTACTTTTTCATCTGGAGAGTGTGCACCTCTGATATTGGGACCAAATGAAATCATTTCCATATCAGGATAATTTTTACCTAAAATCCCACATTCTAATCCTGCATGGCAAGCATTGACATCAGGTTGATCGTCAAACATTTTTTTATAAATTTCAGTCATCAACTTTACTATGGTAGAACTTGGTTTGGGTTCCCATCCTGGGTAGCTTCCACTATGAGAGACTTTTGCTCCAATTAATTCAAATGTACTTGCGATAGCTTGAGCCTCATCCATTTTTTCACTTTCTACAGAGCTACGAGTCAAACAAAGGATTTCGTATTTCCCATCTTTTACCAAAACTCTTGCAAGATTATTAGAGGTCTGAACCAAATCTTTGATATCAGGACTCATTCGATAAATTCCATTTGGACATGCGTAAATACTGCGTAATAATTTTCCTTGAAAAATCTTTTTTAATGCTGAACTCACTTTCTCCGCAGGTTCAATTGATAATTGAAAATCTTTATCGGTGATGTGATATTCACTTTCAAAAATACCAGCATACTTTGAAGCAAGGACTTGAAGTGCAGTTTCGTATTTTTCAGCGACTATAATTATAGCAAATGATTCTCTTGGAATAGCATTCCGCAAACCACCTCCTTCAATAGAATGTATTCTAATTTTTAATTCCTTCGAGGCAGCCATCAAAAAACGATTCATCATTTTGTTAGCATTACCTCTACCGAGATGGATATCCATTCCTGAATGACCACCAGTTAATCCTTTGATACTTACTTTCCAACTTTTTTGTGGAGTGGAATATTCTTTTAAAAAATAATTTCCCTTAGCTGTGATGTCAATTCCTCCTGCACAACCGATTGTTAATTCGTGGTCATCCTCCGTATCAAGGTTGAGCATGATTTTTCCATCCAATAAACCACCTTTCAGTCCCATTGCTCCAGTCATTCCTGTTTCTTCATCAATGGTAAAAAGAGCTTCGATAGGCGGATGAGGAATATCTGTTGATTCCAAAATGGCCATAATTGCAGCAACACCTATTCCATTATCAGCACCGAGAGTTGTACCATCTGCTCTGACCCAATCATTTTCAATTAACATTTGAATGCCTTGGGTGTCAAAATCAAAATTGGTTTCAGCATTTTTTTGATGCACCATATCTAAATGACTTTGAAGAACAACGGTCGTACGATTCTCCATTCCAGCGGATGCAGGTTTTTTGATAATGACATTTCCTACTTCATCCACAATCGTTTGGAGTCCTAAGTTTTCGCCAAATTCTTTAGCAAAGGCGATGACTCGTTCTTCTTTTTTAGAGGCACGAGGGACAGCATTAAGATTACTAAAATTTTTCCAAAGAGATTGTGGGGAAAGGTTTTGAATTGATGTGGACATTTAAATTAATTCTGGATAAAAAATGATTAAGGAGTAGGAATTAAATAACCTACCCGTATGAAGAGATTATTTTTTAATATGAGGAAATGAAAAAATTAAGGCATACCCTTCGGTACGGCTTCATTTTTTCATAGCGAAGCGAAATCATATTGAAAAAGAAGCCTTCAGATG
>CAKZSH010000168.1 GCA_937918905.1 uncultured Saprospiraceae bacterium | reverse complement strand
TCCGAAAAGTTCCAGAGGAACGGCATATAGAAACCATCGGGTAGAGTAAGTTACTCTAATGAGCCTATTAAAAAAATCAAAATCATGTTAAAAAAAATAAATCCAACTCAAACTACCGCTTGGAAAGCTTTAAAGAAGCATCATCAAGAAATGAAGCGGGTACATATGAAAGACCTTTTTGTAAAAGATAAGCGTCGTTTTCAAAAATTCTCCTTAAAATTTGAAGATACCTTAGTTGATTTTTCAAAAAATAGAATCAATTCTGAAACTGTAAAACTATTGTTAAGGTTAGCGAAGCAAACCAAATTGGATGCTGCGATTCAACAAATGTTTTCAGGAGAAAAAATAAATGAAACAGAAGGTCGAGCGGTACTGCATGTTGCACTTCGAAATCGTTCTCGACGTACGATTAAGTTTGAAGGGAAAAATGTGATGCCTGATGTCAATCGGGTATTAGATCAAATCAAAATATTTTCCAACAAAATTACTTCTGGAAAATGGAAAGGCTACTCTAAGAAAAGAATTACAGATATTGTAAATATTGGAATTGGAGGAAGCGATCTGGGCCCCGTGATGGTTACGGAAGGTTTAAAACCGTATTGGAAAAAAGGAATTAATGTTCATTATGTTTCTAATGTCGATGGGACTCATATCTCTGAAACTTTAAAAAATCTTTCTGCTGAAACGACGCTTTTTATCATTGCCTCAAAAACATTTACCACTCAAGAAACGATGACGAATGCTCGTTCTGCAAGAGATTGGTTTTTGAAAAAAGCAAAGAAAAAAGAACACATCAAAAAGCACTTCGTTGCCGTTTCGACCAATCAAACAGGAGTAGAGGAATTTGGAATTGCTAGTGAAAATATGTTTGCATTTTGGAACTGGGTAGGTGGAAGATATTCATTGACTTCTGCGATTGGTTTGTCAATTGCATGTACGATTGGATATGATAATTTTGAAGAGTTGCTAGATGGATTCCATGTGATGGATAAGCATTTTGAAAAAACACCTTTTGAAAAAAATATTCCAGTTTTGCTGGCGTTGATTGGTATTTGGTACAACAATTTTTTTGGAGCAGAAACGGAAGCCATTTTACCTTACGATCAATATTTACATCGTTTTGCTGCGTACTTCCAACAAGGCAATATGGAAAGTAATGGGAAAAATGTAGATCGAAATGGGAAAAAAATCAATTACCAAACTGGCCCTGTGGTATGGGGAGAACCTGGGACAAACGGACAACATGCTTTCTACCAATTGATTCATCAAGGCACTAAATTAATTCCATGTGATTTTATTGCTCCTGCAAAAAGTCAGAACCCAATTGGCGATCATCACGTAAAACTATTATCCAACTTCTTTGCACAAACGGAGGCATTGATGAATGGTAAAACAAAAGCCGAGGCTACTGCCGAATTGGTAGCTGCTGGAAAGACCAAAACTGAAATTGCAAAGCTAGTACCTTTTAAAGTTTTTGAAGGGAATCGACCTACGAATTCTATATTGGTTCAAAAAATAACTCCTCGTGTTTTAGGCAGTTTGATTGCGATGTATGAACATAAAATATTTGTTCAAGGAATTATTTGGAATGTGTATAGCTTCGATCAATGGGGCGTAGAATTAGGAAAACAATTAGCTAAAAAAATATTGCCAGAACTAGAAGGTGACAAAGCTGTGAAGTCGCATGATTCTTCTACGAATGGTTTGATTAATTTTTATAAAAAAATGAGGTGAGTTGTGATTGATGATTGGTAACTCGTGATTTGTTTCGAAATACGAATCACGAGTTACCAATAACCAGCCACGAGTTACCAATCACAAAAGGAAATATGAAACAACGAGTATACCCGATCAGAGGTGCAGTTCAAAATTATGCATGGGGAGGAAAAACATTTATCCCTAAATTATTGAATATAGAAAATACTGATAATCAGCCATTTGCAGAGGTTTGGTTGGGAGCACATCAGAGAGGGCCAGCGAGAGTTTTGGATAATGGAAATTCTGTTCCATTGAATGAATGGTTGTATCATCATCCTGAGGCACTTGGAGAAAGAGTGACTCGAAAATTTGGAAATAGATTACCTTATTTGTTCAAAGTGTTGGATGTAAATGCAATGTTATCTATCCAATCACACCCTACTAAAAAAGCAGCCGAAATTGGTTTTGCTAGAGAAAATGAAACAGGTATTGAACTCACCGCTAAAAATCGAAATTACAAAGATGATAATCATAAGCCAGAGGTGATGGTAGCTCTGACAGAATTTTGGTTATTGCATGGTTTTAAATCGGAAGAGGCGATAGAAGAAATTTTAAGTACGGTTCCTGAGTTTGCTTCTTTAGCTGAGTATTTTCAAAGGGTGAGAACAAAAGAAGTGGATAATAAAATTTTTCACTTATATAAAAACTTAATGGAAATGTCTCAATCGAAAGTTGATGATATTTTACGTCCATTGGGTAAACGATTGAGCAAAGCATTTTCCAAAAACAAAATCGAAAAAAGTAATCCTGATTATTGGGCAGCTTTAGCGTTTCGAGATAATATGTTGGAAGGAGGTCATTATGATCGAGGGATATTTTCTATCTATATTTTTAATTTAGTGCAACTACAAAAGGGAGAAGCGATTTTTCAAGATGCAGGAATTCCTCACGCCTATTTAGAAGGTGTGAATATGGAATTGATGGCCAATTCTGACAATGTATTTCGAGGTGGCTTGACGGTAAAACATGTGGATGTAAATGAATTGTTAGAACATGTAGTTTTTGAGCCTGTTGTTCCAAATGTTTTATATGGAGTAGAAAAGAAACCGAATGTGAAAGTGTACAAAACTCCTGCACCAGATTTTGAATTGTCTAGAATCTTACTCAAAGATTTTGAAGCCTATTATTGTATGGAAGCATTGACTCCCGAAACTTTGATTGTCATGGAAGGAGAGGTGCTTGTTGAAAGTGGCGGCAAAGAATTTCGAATAGGAAGAGGGGAAGCATTCTTTGCACCAACAGAATCAGCTTATAGTATGATGAGTGATGGGACTGCTGTGATTTTTAAAGCTGCTGTTCCTGTTTGAGGCACAAGATGACTTCAAGTCACATTAGGACTTGATAGATAAAAATTACCTCTTTTTAACGAACAACCTATTTGTACAAAACATTGGTTATCAGTTGCTTAAACAACCTGCTAAATGAATTTGGCGGTTACAATTTTTAAAAAAACAATTTAGAAATTAAATTAAAAAAAATCGTAATTTTGCGATATGGCTTATCAGACGAATACCGATGAATTTTTCGACTTTTTGCAACAATTGCTTGTCGAAAACAAAGTAGATGAAACGATTCACCTCTTATCAGATGCTACATCTATAGATCCTACTTTACATGGCGATTTAAAATTTTTAAAACTGAGAGCTAATAAAAAATTGATGATTCCTGTGGGGGGGATAGGACAACCGCCTAAAGATCAAATTAGAGATGTTATCAAATTATTGGGTGAATTAAAGAAAGCACATAATCGAAGAAAGGTAAAAATTTCGACTGTTACGGAGCCTTCTAAAAAAGGAATTAAAGCGTTAAAGAAAATTAAAAGACCTACTCCTATTGCTTCAACAATAACTTCAACGACTACAGCCACAACAACTGCAACCGCTTCATCGAAAGTTAATGCTACTTCGACTCCTGTCATTAATCCGATAAGTGGAATTAATGAAGCGACCCCTAAGAAAAAAAGAGCCGTATGGCCTTGGGTACTTTTGTTTTTATTATTGGGTGGAGGAACTGCGGGGTATTTTTTAAAAGATAAAATTTTGCAAAATGCTTTTGCAAAAAAAGTACTTCCAGTAAGTTGGACAGGTGAAGCAGAAGATGATTCGATTCCAGTAAAAGAAACCAAGAATAAAAAAACGACTTCTTCAAAATCTCAAGCTGCAAAACCATCTAAAACTAGCCTTGGGAGATGGTATATCCAAATCGCAAGTTATCCAACTTTAAAGCAAGCATTGGATAAAAGGAAACGGGTGGAGATGAGCTTTGATCGTTCGGTTGTTCTACAAAAAAGTATAAGTGGAAAAACTAATTACAGAGTAGTTATTCCAGGTTTTGCAAATAAAAAAATTGCAGATAACTTTAAAAAAGAGAGAAAAGTAGGGAAACTGCACATAGGAGCTTTTACGCGTGCCTTTAGTAAAGATTGTAGAGATTTAAAGGAATCGGATAGCAATATTTTTGTTTGTCAATAGCTTGTTTTAGGTTCTAAGGTTTTCGATTAATAACTTAATCAACTCAATAACTTAGTAACCAAATGAATTCATAAAGAACTTTTTCTATGAAAAACTAAAATTCGGAAAATGGATTTAGAGCAATTAAAATATCCTATCGGAAAATTCCATTTTCCAGAAGTTGTTACTCCTCAAGATATTACAAATTGGATTGCTGCGATAGAATCAGTTCCTACGAAAATTGCTGCCGCCGTCGAAGGCCTTAATGATGAACAATTAGATACTTCTTATCGACCCGATGGTTGGACAATCAGACAAGTGATACATCATCTTCCAGATAGTCATATGAATAGTTACATTCGATTCAAGTGGACCTTGACTGAAGACTCACCTACAATTAAAGCTTATGATGAGGTGCTTTGGGCGGAGTTGCAGGATGGTAAAACGGCACCTGTTGAAATGAGCGTTCAACTATTGACTGCGCTACATGTAAGATGGACGGTGATGTTGAAAAATTTGACGGAGGCTGATTTGGAAAAATATTTTATCCATCCTGAAACTGGTAAAAAACTTTCTTTAAAATTAATGGTTGCGCTCTATGCTTGGCATAGTAATCATCATCTCGCACATATCACTTCTTTAAAAAAAAGAATGAACTGGTAAACGAATTACGAAACTCCAACTTATTAGAAAATTAAATTGATTTGAAGTTGGCCCAGCTCCAATGAAATTAGGGAGTAGGTTATTTAATTCCCTCTTCTGCGTTTTCGTCGTTCCATTTTTTTATGTGTTTTAAAAAGACGTTTATTTAATTTTCGAATTGCTGCATTAAGATTTCCATTAAAAACATTTTTATAATCAATAGCATAAGGGAAGGGGCGTTCAGGCTGAATCTCTTCACTTGTTCTAATGACCAAAGCATCCTTTCCACCCACGCCAGCTACTTTTATTTTTTTACCATCTTGTTCCATCAAAATTTCTTGTTGATGTACTTGCCCAAATTCAGCAAAAAATATTTGGCTTAAAGGCGTTTCTAAATTTTTAATTTTATTTCCTTTGGTATCAAAAATTTTCCCTTCAAATTTTCCCATTCTAATATCTTCAGTATGATTGGAATAGAAAAAATAAACAGGACAATAATTAAAATGAGCTGCAAAAGAATGGACAATGTCGAAATGAAATTGTTTGTTAAAAGTTTCGATCTTTTTGGCTTCATCAAATTTTCCCATTTCTTTAAGTTTGGCAACTTTAGCTTCGATAGTACGCAGACGAACTAACAGCGTTCCAGATTTTAGTTCATTGAGTTGAATGGTAACTCTATCTTTTCTATGAATGATATTTTTACAATTAGTGAAATTGAGAATAATAATGATAAAAATAAAAAGCCTGAGCATAGTGAATAGATTTTTTAAAACTTTAATGGACAACTTTCCTGTAAAGATTGAGAATAAAATCTAAAGTATTTAACCAGTTAAAATAAAATGTCAGTTTTCTAAAAGACGAACCACGAACGCTTCGCTTGACGAACCACGAACCACGGTTCTCAGTATTTTGAATCCGTGGTTCGTGGT
>CAKZSH010000167.1 GCA_937918905.1 uncultured Saprospiraceae bacterium | reverse complement strand
TCTGCATCTTTGCTCATTTTTATTTTAATAAAAATCCTCTGCGACCTCAATAAGGTATTCGACAAACTCTGTGTCTCAGCGTCTCAGCGTTGAAAAATTCAAAATATTTCGTGCGTAATCTTTTTTGCGTAACATCAGTTAGTAATAAAACTTCAAGGTTTAATTAACTCATCATTATGACAAGTGGATCAATTATTCGACATGTAGTTTTTAAGCAAAAACAATAAGTTTTTATATCGTCTCAGTAAAATAACTGCAAAACATTTTGCAGTCTTGCAGTTTCAGTTTAAAGTATTAGAATAATTAAGAAGTAAAGACTTTCATTACTCTACTCGATGGTTTTTATATGCCGTTCCTCTGAAACTCTAAAACTAAAAATTAGCTTATTTTCTTTCTACCGATATTTCGTGCCTCTGGCACTTGCAAGATTAGATAAGTACCAGAGGTACGATATATTGGTAGATAAAGCATGAAAAAAACGCTCAAAGTTCCAGAGGAACGGCATATATAAAAACCATCGAGTAGAATAGGCTTCCATTCAAGATTACTTCTTAAATATTCTAAACGGTTACAACTTTTTGACTAATTATTCGGTCATAGCTTTGTGACCCATGACACTTTTGAGTCAGACCTTGACTCCTGTTTTTCTTCTTTCTTAGAATCAAATCCCTATCTATTGCAAAATTTTTTTTCATTGAAAATATTAGATTTTCAATGCAGACTGCAAAATGTTTTGCAGTTTTAAATTCTTTATTGTAATTAATAACTGTTTGAGGGGTAAACTAGTCTTAGGTTTTTGTTCCAAATAGTTGATTCTATCCTAGATACGATTTTGAAGAATTAGGCTAACTTCTTTCATGTCTATGTCAAGCTATGGAAGCCTGAAACCTAGTTTACTTGAAAATGCAACTGCAAAACATTTTGCAGTCTTGCAGTTTTATAGGTGGAATTTTGATATTCGATCCTTTGCCTTTGCTAGCCAAAGGAATTCTGGGTATTAGAAAGTAACGTATTTCGAAACTTCACAAATAGCAAGATCACAAATCAAAGGGAAGCTATCGAATAATCTACGAAGCAGAGCTTTGTGGATAGGTTTGCTTTTAAACCTACTTTTTACAACATCTAAGCAATTCAATTCTTGAAATAATACACATTGAGGGATTTAGGAAAAAGATAACTTATAACTAATTAATTCTTAATTCAAGTTGCGGATAATTTGATTTGAGATTGTGGGTATTAAGTATTGGGACTACGAACCATTCTCAATACACATCATCCCAATACCATTTTTTAAATACAAAATCATCAATCAAATTTATCCGCAACTTGAGTTAATTGGACAAGAACTTATTCTAGGGACTAGGAAATAAACATTAGAAGAAAAAACATTTTGCAGTTTTGCAGTCCAATCTTTTTAAGATTTTTATAGAAATCTTTAGTTTCTGAGTTTTAAAAATCAATTCAAATTAACCTTAAAACTTATTTATGCTTCATTTGAGCGGTTTTAATGCTACAAATGTATACTTCGAGGTTTTTGAAAAAAAGATTGCTTAAATCACGTTATTTTGGATTATAGGTTTTAGAGAAAAAGAATTACTAAACATTTTGCAGTCTTGCAGTTTGTACATTTTGCAGTTTTTAATATATTTGCACTATGAGAATAGGAATTACCAACTTAAAAGGAGGAGTAGGCAAGACTACCCTCACCCAAAACTTAGCAGTTTGTTTTGCCCATATGGGCTATAAAACTTGCATTGTCGATACGGATAGAAACCAAAATTCAGTATCATGGAGTGGAGCAAGAGATGAAAGTTTACCTCAAATTTTGGTCGTAGGGGTTACTGATCCCAAAGCGGTCAACAAGACGGTAGATAAACTTCATGAAGATAATGAGATTGTTCTCATTGATGGAACGCCTTCACTTTCCGAAATGACAACTCGAATCATTTTGGTTTCTGATCTTTTGTTGATACCGATTTTGCCTAGTGCGCATGATGTACGTGCTATGGGCCAGTTTTTTGAGCGGTATGAACAAGCATTGGAGTTTAGAGATCATATCCCTGCACATTTCTTTATCAATCAATATTCTGATAAGTACATTATCCACCGAAGTATTAAAGAAATGCTTCAACAATTTGAAATAGGAATTATGAAAACCACTTTTAGAGAGCGAGTTTCTTATCTCGAAACTGCCGTAGAAGGCATGGGAGTTTATGAATATTCAGATAAAAAAGCGAAGAAAGAAGTCATCGAAATGACTGAAGAAGTGCTTGAATTGGCTCAAAAAGAAGGGTTATTGGAGTAAAATTTGTATTAAACTGCAAAACGGATAAACTGCAAGACTGCAAAATATTTAATTTGATTAGATAAAAAATCATACGATGGCAAAGAAAAAAATCAATACTTCTAAGATAGATTTAGGTTTAGGAAAGAAGCGAACGGTAAAAAAAACACCTACCATTAATGTTGATAGTGATGAGGTGGTCAAAAAAATACACGCAGACGATGTGGGGACTCCAGTTGGGCCAGCTACAACTAAAAAAGAGAAACCCGAAAAACAAACTCAACCACCAGCCGAACCTACAAAAAGAATAACATTGGATATTCCTGTTCGATTGCACAAACGAATTAAAATGCACGTATTCGAATTGGAAACAACCATGAAGAAGTACTTTCTGGAATTGGCGGAGAAAGATCTAGCTAAGAATAAATAAAATGCAGTTTTGCAGTAAAAACGGTTTGCAGTTTTAATTCAATATTTAATTCGACTAATTATTTTTTTATGGCAAAAAAGAAAATACAAGTTCAGGGATTAGTGATTCATTTGGAAAATATAAATAACAAAGGATATGTTTCTTTGACCGATATTGCCAAAAAGTCAAGCAAAGCAAAACCAGCGAATTTGATTCAAAATTGGATGAAAAATTCTAATACCCTAAAATATTTAATGACTTGGGAAAGGGTTCATAACCCATCCGTAAAGGTCATCCATATGGATGACCTTTTACTAAATTCCATGGATAATAGAATTATTATATCTCCACAAGAGTGGATTAAACAAACAAATTCTATCGGCATGATCCAAAAAGCGGGTAGGGGAGGAGGCACTTTTGCACATGAAGAAATTGCATTAGATTTTTGTTATTGGTTGAGTCCAGAGTTCAAAGTGTATCTCAATAAAGAATTTGTAAGACTTAAAAAAGAAGAATTTAACAAAAAAAATCTCGAATGGCATATTTCGAAAATCACCGATAATATTGAGGAAGTCCGAAACTTGTTGGATACTATTCCTGGACAAGATCAAAATAGAAATCGAATCAAGGGGCTGGAAGATTAATTAAAACCCATTACAGAGTTATTTATTTCCTACTCCCTTACCTTATATTTTTAATTCAAAAATCAAATTCACGTTCAAGAGACCATTTTGAATCAAAAAAACTACTCCACCATAATCTCATCCACAAAAATCCAACATGGCGCTTCAGGGGCAGGATGCCAACTCGGATTAACTAAATTACTTTTTACTTCTACTTTAATAAATCTCGTATTTTGAGAATCAAAAGGCAAGGCAAAATTCCTAATCAAAGAAGGTTCAGGCCCAGCAGTTGTGGGAATGATTTTTTCAGCTACCTTTTGAAAATTCTTTCCATCCATCGAAATAGAAACATTAATATGTTTTGGGAAAAAGATATACGAACCCGTGTCTTCCAAAGCACTAACTGAAACATTAGACACCTCCAAATTTTTTCCCATATCCAAAGTAGCGATCATATTTGATTTTTGATACCCTAGCCATTTACCATCTTTAAAGTCAGTAGTTCCTTTTTTTAAATCGACTAAAGAAAGTGCGCCCTCCGCTTTATAGCTATCATTGGGTGGTTGATTGAGTTTGACATTTGTTGCTTGGTATTTTGCTCTCACGACTGTCTTTTGAGCAGTTGTACTCGTTCCCCAACCGTCCTTTTTAGCAATGACTTGAATATCAGAAGTTTGTGTCAAATGAAAAGGCTCCGAATATTTTAAAGAAGTAGAATCAGGAACAGAACCATCCAAAGTATAAAATAAATCAACTCCTCTAAAATTGATTTTAAACTCTACCAAAGCAGAGTCTGTAAAAATATCTTTATCAATAATGATAAGTGGTGGTTTTAATTCCGCTTTTCCAAAAATATCTTCTTCAATTCCAGTATTAACTTGGAGCCGTGGACGAGTGTTTTGAAGTTGTTGGATAGCTTTGGGGCTGACATTGGTTTGCCATAAAAAAACATTTTGTAAGCTAGTCAATTTTGCAATAGGTTGGAGTGCATCATCTTCTAGTGGTGTTCCATAGAGATTTAAATATTCTAAATATTTCAACTCATTTAATACCTCTAAATTCTTTCCAGTAACTTGAGTTTTTTGTAAAAATAATTTTTGCAAATGAGGAAAGTTATTTAAGTAGGAGAGGAGATCATCATCCAAATTGGTCTCACTTAAATCCAATTCAATTAGTTGTTCCGAAATTTTGTTTAACTGTTTTAAATCACTTTTCGTTAAATCTTTTCTTCCCCGTAAAGATGCTGTTACAAAAGATTTTTCTTCCGAAACAGTTCCAATTGAAATTCCTAATTGTTGAAGTCGTTGAATAGCACTAGCATTTGCAGGAGGGATATCAAGTGCAAAAACACTTTTATCGACTTCCGTATATTTTGCTAAAATCGGTTTGATTTTTTCAGGTTGTTCAAGCGTTGCAACTTTTTTATCAAAAGGCCCACCTTGTTCGACCCACCATTCTAACAATGTAATTTCATCTTCTGTCAATTGCTTTTTGCCCTTTGGAGGCATATGTTCTTTTTCATCCAAGGGCAAATGAACACGTTGTAAAAACAAACTTTTGGACGCATCACCAGCTATGAAAAATAAACCTGCTTTCCCGCCTTCCTTGAACCCTTCGATAGTGGTCAATAATAATTCTCCTTTTATTTTGGATTCGTTGTGACAGCTGACGCATTTTTGTTTAAAAATTGGTTGAATCAAATCTTGAAAAACCATTGCACTATCCATATTGGAAATAGCGACTGCTTCCTTCTTTTTTTCTCCGAAAAGTGGTTCCGTTAAAAAATCACTTCCATGTGTCAATGAACCTCCAAAGTGTCCAGTCACTCCAATCAATAACATTAAAATTCCAAAAGTTGGAAAAAAGAATTTTTTACCAATGGTTGAGTTTTTTCCTTTATGTAAAAAATAAACTATTATCGAAATTATTACAGTTCCAATTCCTAACCACTTATGTCGCCAAAGCATTGTATCATCATAACCTCCTTCCCAAGAAAGTAGATAGCCTGAAATTGCAGCTAAAACCGCACTCCACATGCCTAACTGAATCGCAAAGCCAACAGCAGGTAAAAGTGATGCATGTTTTTCTTTTCGCCCTAACCACTCCATCACAAAAGCCATTGCTAAAATACCAATTGGTAAGTGCAATACTAGAGGATGTAATCTGCCTAAAAATTGAATTATTTCCATTGTATTCAGTTGCGGTCAAATTTATATGGAATGTTGGCAAGTTAAAAATATAACTCAATAAAATTGAAGGAAAAATAATTTTATGTGGATTAGTGAACTTATACCGAATTTAATGGGAGGTGTCGTATATCTTGAAATACCTTTTGTGATACTCTTCGTTAAAAATCCTCGCCATAGCTAGACTCATACGCGTCAACCTAAGTGTATTTCAGGGTCGGAACTACGTCCCTTATCTTCAATTTTGAAAGAATTTACTTTCCCGAATAATCGGTAGGACAGCCCTCTGGGCTTTTACTCCAAAGTCCGTTAGGACTGACACCATTTGTAGAATTATTTAGAATAAAAAGTAGATGAGGGACGTAGTTGTCATGGGTCACAAAGTTATGACCGAATAATTAGTCAAAAAGTTGTGACCGTTTAGAATAATTAAGAAGTAATCTTGAATGAAAGTCTACTCTATCCGATGGTTTT
>CAKZSH010000166.1 GCA_937918905.1 uncultured Saprospiraceae bacterium | reverse complement strand
ATTGATAGAAATGGATGCTGCTAAAGGTTACAACTCTGTAGATGTAAACAGAGCTGGTATCGATGCAACAGGTGTGCTTTACTATCAGTTAGAAACTGCTACTGAAACGGCGACTAAGAAAATGATTATTGTGGATTAATTAATGAGGTGAGAATCATTTTTAAATTGAAATAAAAATTAACTGGCCAAAGTAAGCAATTACTTTGGTCAGTTTTTTTTATTCCATTTTTGAAGGTAAAAGAGACAAGTAAAATTGAAAAGATTGCGATGAGTAGTGATAGCTCATTTAAAAACTAATCATTTCCCATCACAAATAATTTCCTTCTGCCATTATCAATCATTTGTTGCAACAACTAGGGATTCTCTATTCGCCCATTTCTGAATAATATTCAGCTCTCTTATTTCAGGATTGGAATTATTTTTACCTCGAATTTGAACGATTCTATTCTTTTAAATTTCTAAAGTCAATTTAGATTTCCATCCTCCATTTTCAAGGTATCTTAATGACCAAATTGAAACTCTATTCAACATACAATTATTGGCATAACTACCAACACAATGTTTCAAAACATTTCCTTCATGTTTCAATTGATTTTCATTAAGTAATTCAACTATAATGTGTCGCCTTGAAACCGTACGAATTAAAGATTTAATTTTCTTTTAAGCAGACCATTCTTTCAGTTTGGGTTGCTCAGTATTTTTATCTCTCCCTTCTCTCGCAATTCTTCTTTCTAAATTAATACGTCTACGATGTAAAATTTGTCGATAATAATAATCGCTTTCACGCATGATTTGTTCCAATGTTTTACCTTGAATAGAATAATCTGATTTGTCTCTCAAACCAAGGATTTGAGAAATTTGACGAACTAATGGTGATAAGGGAAATTCACAAGTATTCGTCAAACTTCTCAAATCCTTGTTCCTTGTTCGTTATTCGTTATTCGTTTTAGTTTTCGTTATTCAAAAAAAAATCTTAGCAAAGTAAATAATCTACCGAAGCAAAGTAACATCTCCTACCCTAGTTCCTTCTCCTTCACTACAAGTAATTTTTATAATGTAAACATACACATCCGACGTACCTGGTTTTCCATCAATCGTTCCATCCCAAAAAGCATTATCACCAGCGCCTTCGTAAACTTTTTCACCCCAACGGTCAAATATTTTTACAGAAGTAACCATTTCAAAACCTTCATATTCTACTCCAAACCAATCATTGACTCCATCGCCATCGGGAGTAAAAGCATTTGGAATTTGCAATCGTTCTGGATTACAAGGAGGTAAAATATTGACGACTAATGAAATTATTGTCGAGCACCCATTGTCATCTGTAACCGTCACTTGAAACTCCGTTGTTTCACTCAAAACGGCTGTAGGATTGAAACAATCTGAACAACTTAATCCTTCGGAGGGAAACCATTCATATATTGGAAAACCTTCTGTAACTTCTATTTGTGTTTCCACTCCTTCTTCAAAAGTAAGTTCGCCATTGACATCGATATTTAAAAATTCTGCAAATGGTTCATCCCGTGATTCTATTGTTACACAATGTGTGCTGTCACAACCAAATGAAGAAATAAAATCATTACATACTTCTTGAGGTTCTTTATAAAAGACACCATTGACTTCAACAGAATCACCTGGACAAAGTGATAAAATTTCATTAGAATCAGAAAGGTAATCAATCAACTCTACACAAATCACACTATCACATCCAACTGCATTACTAATCGTATCACAATACATTCCCGGATTTTGTATTAGCTCTCCAAAAATATCTACCGACTCCTCAGGGCATTTTTCTTGAGCACTAAATGATTCTTGTAGTGGAGAAATATTTACTACAATTTGATCCATATTTTCACAACCTATAGAGTTGCTAATCGTGACTGTGAAGGTGGCACTTTCAAATAAAGTCACCGCTTGATTTTGCAAAGCAGGGTTGGTTATGCCAGGGCCTTCCCAATTATAAATTGCGCCAGGCGTAGCACTTAAAATAATCGTTTCTCCTGCACAGGCATCAATATTTTGTAGATTAGATTGCAAAGCAGGAAGCACACCTACTCGAATATTGTTAACTACTTCACAACCACTCGGATTGAGGTCACTCAATACTAAATCAAAAAAAACAGTATCTGTTGTTGTATTCGAAAATTGGAAATTTGTAGTCGCACTATCCAAGGAAGAAATATTTGCATCGGGTTCCCATTGATAAATATGTCCATCCATAAAAGATACTCCAATCTCAGCTATTTCGCCAGAACAAACCAACTCAGTCTGCACAGCTTCCAATGGCCCATTTATCAAAAAAGTTTGAGACCCGCAAATACAATTATTATTTTCATCAATGACCATCATCAATTTACAAAACTGGTCAGGCGATAAATTGGTCAAAAAAGTTTCAGTTATAGTTTCACCTGTTTGAAAATTAAATCCCCAAATTAATGAATCAATTTTTATATCTCCAGGAGACAACATTCCATCTCCATCTTCATCCAAATAAAAATCTAAAAACAAAGGCGTTTGATTAGGGATTCCATTATTTGTAACAGATGCAGAAAGATAATTTTGATCATTAAATTCAACTATTTCAAAATTTTCGATTGTAAATTCTGGATACTCAGCAGCAATACTTACCGTAGCACTTCCCGTTTCCGCTAAAACATAACAAAGCTCTCCCGTAGTCGAACAGATGGCATCTTGTTGCTGAACAGTTTGCACTTGAATAAATTGATCTGCACATCCATTTAACCCAAATCCAGTAACTTCTATTTCAAATGAAATTAAAGTATTCGCAGCAACTCCTTGTTCTAATTTTAATTTTAAAATCTCTTGTCCACCATTATCAAAAACAATTGGAGGATTTGTAGGAGCATTGTTAATAGGCACATAGGAACCTGTTACAAAACTTGCTCCTACGGGTAAACTTATCAAAACAGTATCTCCACTTGTGGTTGGACCATTGGGTAAAATATTGACGCTTAATGGAACATCTACCCCACAAGTGATTGGAGTTCCATTGGAAATAGAGACATTGATATCTGTATCATAACCTGGATTAATAGCGGTAATATTAAGCGGATCGCCCGTCTTTGTTAGGTTGTTGGTAGGTCTATTACAATTTTGTTGACCAATGACATTAAAGATAATTTGCGAACCTGCAATAAATCCGCAATCAGTTGTAGTTTGGAATCGTATGCTGACGGAGTTGTCAGGATCTTGAGAAACGCCTAATAAACCGTTATTTTGTATTTCAGTATTAATGGTTGAAATGTCCCATTCAAAAACGTTTCCTGCAATGTTGGTAGGTTCTCCAATATCGACAAAGGCACTTCCAGTTGGATAAGCCATTTGACTTGAATTAGGAACAATTTGCAAACCAAGCGGTAAAGTCATTTCCAAAACAACATCAAATACATTTCCCAATTGTGCATTAAAAACTTCAACCGTATGATAGTCAATCACCTCGCATAAATCAAATGGCCCAACAGGACTCACCACATCCAATTCCAATTCTCCTACAGGTGAAATCGCTTTTAGAAAAAGAACTTTTTCACTACATCCTTCTATATCATGATCGAGGTAAGGCGAACAATTCCAACCGTAATGCAATTCAATAATTTCTTGTTCACAACTTTGATTGATTCCAGTCAATTGATAATTTTCCAACTGATCGAGAGTAAGTTGTCCAATTTGAAATATCCCATTTACTGTCTGAATAATTTCTCCAGTATTGGTATTTATCAATTCAAAATTGGTAACTAAACCTGTTTGAGAAATAGGATACATCCAAACATTTTGAGCATCCATAGTTACATTTAATCCTGAATTTAATAAAACTAAATCATATAAAACTTTGTCATCAAAACCTTCATAACAAGAGGTAGTAACAGCAGCATTAACAATGGCTGAACTAACATTAAAGTTATCTGCATCTCTTGAATAAATTACATTAGAAGGTTCTGGCAAGCAAGGATTTAATTCCATCAATATTTCTGAAGACATAGGTACAAAATCAGTAATAGAACATAAGGCATCAAAATTAAAATTAAATAACATTTCCCATCCCTCATCTAAAACAGGATCATGGAAAGTACTTAAATCTGTATTAACAGAAAACGAGGTTGTTGTAAATGGAATATTTTGATTCGTAATAATATTTACTCCTTGCTGATACCGTAAATAAATCAATTCCATATCTAAAGTAGAAATCCCCAATGGGAAAAAGTTATTCCAACCAGTTATTGTAGCTAAAGGACGATATTCATAAGGGAAGAAATTATCCATTCCTAACACAAATCGAACTTGCATCCCCTCTGTCCCTGAAAATGAATTACAGGGGTCAGTTTCATAATTGTCCATATGAATTTGATAGGCATAACCTGAGTATTGAAAATGAGAATGGTAGTTATCCTCCAATGATAAAAATATATTAAAATCATCACAACGAACAGGTACTACCGCCGATCTCAAATTAAGCACAGGTGGAAGACTATCAAGTGTTCCCAATTCAATTTGCGTTAAAGGATTATAAGTCATTTTGTGAGCTGTGGTGAAAATCAGAGAATCTCCCATCTCATATTGAAACCCCGCAGGTACACATGGAAGATTTGCAAATGAAGTGTTATATTTAAATTGTTCATAAAACACTCGATCTACAAAAACCACAGGTTCAGTATTCACTATGGAAAAAGTATAAGGTATCGTATCTCTTATTTCAAATGGATCGCCAATTTCACATTCAAAAATATCACCTGTACTGGCATCTACAATTCTGACCGAAGCAGAAATAGGAAGAATACCACCTTCCTTCATCAATCCAAAATTTTTGGCAAAATCTAATCTCACCCCTCCATCTATTCCTTGATCGGCAGAGTGAGCCTCAAATTGCACCGTCATCAAATCTACGTCAGAACCATTTAGAAATGTTCCTCTTATCGTATTGATAACTGTATCGCCTGGAATGGCTCGATCTTTTCTTACCAAACCAAAATCTAATGTTCCTCCTACATCAGCCAATCGATCATCATCGTTATCAGGTAAATCATAATTAAATCTTTCAAACTCATGCGTAAAAATAAAATCAGGATCTGGCATTCCAATTTCACAATCAACTGTCAATCCAATCTCAGAACATGCTTTCATACTGCAATCCATTGAAACACTTGGATCTTCTTGAAGAGTGGATTCAATGGTCATCAATGAAAGTGTTCCGCAGTCAAAATCTTCATTGACATCCAAATAAGGCTCTTCACAAATTCCTATATCAGAGCCACAATTGGGATCACATGAGAAGCCTACATCAAATTCTGTAAAAATTGCAGTACTATCAAAAGGAAGGTTATATTGAGCAGTTATAACAGTACCATTTCCTACCATACTCACTTGTGAATCAAAAGGAACTTGTCCACCAAGTTCCATAGAATTATTTCCCCACGTAAATTCGCAGGGTAAATTAATCTCAATTTGAAGTACACCAGTTTCTAAAAGTTTTTCAGATTTTAGACGATAATTAATTGTGTGTTGTGCATTATCCAAATAAGGTACACCTATAAAATAAAAAAAAGAATCCTGTAAAATCAATTTTTGGTTTTCTAAAATATTGGCAGTTGAAGCCCCCGTTAAGCCATCATCTATTTCAGGTGGACAATTTGCAAGGTACTGATACTCAATGGCTAATGGAGGTTGTGGGGTTTCACATTCACCAGCAGTTCGGCAATAATAATAATCCCATGTCAAAATAATACTATCCCCTGGTGCAAGGTTTTCCCAAAAAAAACTCGCTGTACTATAAGTCTCAGGAGGAAAAGTACAATCGGGTAAAGTAGATGGATCATAGTAAATTGGAACAACTGAAGTCACCACTCCACTACTGTCTTGCACAAAAGAATTGGGATCAAAAACTGCAGTCGCTTCCCCTTGCAACTCTCCAAAACCTAAATCAACCACAATCCCAATATCTATTGCTTCATGATTTCCAATATTTGTAATAATCACACCTTGTTCAGAAGTAGTTCCTGCACAATGGTCTAGTGGTAGAATGCTGTAGGCATCAAATTCCAATTCAGGATTATCTTCGGTAGGAACAATATCAATCAAAGCTGTCCGCTCGTCCTCTTGACAAAGTTGTGAAAAACATCCCCAACTAAATGTGTAAGTTGAGTTGGTAAAAGGAATATCAATTCCACAATCCGTCACAATGACCTCTTCAGTAATTACAATGACTTCATCTTGTTCAAAAACACCATCCCCATCTCCAAGCGTCATAAAATCATTAGGCCCAAATTGAACTTCAAAAAAATTATTTGTAGAACTTAAAACTGTTCCTAAAGTACTTGTAATGGAAATTCCTCCACTATGGCTATCTGAAAAATTAAAATTAGTCAAAGTTCCTAATCTTGTATTTTGAATGGTAATGGTTCGAATAATAACATCTCCAAGACTACCAGCAATTAATGTGTTCGTAATATCTGTAACGACTAATAATGGTGTTTCGATTAAAAATGGATTAGTCGTGACTGCATTATTTCCACCATCCCAAATTGCACTTATCGTATTGGTAAAAAGTTCACCATTATTAATGCTGTTGACCAATTCACATTTCAGTTGAGTACCAATTGTAAAATCAATCGACTCAAAAGGTAAAATAATTGGATAGGAAAAAACTGGAACATTGGGGATAGAAATGTTTGCTTCTATTCCATTTGAAATACTGCCTGCTACATATTCAATTCCAAGTGGCATTGTGGTTGTCACCAAAACATTAAACAAAGTATCAGGTGATGCATTCGTTATGGTAAATGAAAAATCATTCGTGTCGCAAACGATTAAATCATCTGGCTCATCATAATTAATGATAAGGTCTTGTGAAAAAGCAGCAAAGGAAAAAATTAGTAGAATAGGTAAAAGTGTAAATCTTAGATTTATCATAGCTAGGGGATTTTAGTATTGTGTTGCCTGTAATCGCCAAATTCAATTGGCTGATTGACCTAAGTGTTTGAATGTCAGACTTTTAAACAACCAGCCAAATGAATTTGGCGGTTACAGGTTCTAATTAAAAAAACTTTTTTTTACAAAGTATTTAGTTTTGTTTTCGTTGCGAAAAATTATTTCGAATCATTAGAGTTTATTCTTTGATAAGATTTATTTTTCCAAAAAACATATCTTGATTTTTTTCATTAATCAAAACATAATGATAAAATCCTTTTGGGAAATTTGAAATATCAATTTCTATTTGATTAGTATGATGATAAGCTTCTTGATAAATTTGATGTCCAGCTGAAGTATAAAATTGGATTTTATAATTTTCCAAAACTTCCGACTCAATTTTAAAATTAATAATCTGACTTGTAGGATTGGGAAAAACATTAACCTCAAAATCATTTTCAATAGCTTCAATTCCAACTGGCAATAGATCACATTTTTCTGGATTCAAAATAAAGTTACCATAATTTGGATGATAGTAACAATACAATTCCGTAACATGAAGGCCATCGCACCACCCCGTATCATGAAAATAAAAAAAGTTAATATGGAGTCCTATCCCCTGTACATATCTATAATAGTAAGGTATAAATTGAATCCCTCCTTGTCCATCATCCCTACCATATTGAGCAAAGATTTCATTTGCTGTAACTCCATTGTAATCAATTGGAATTACTGCTAGAATACTTAAATAAAAATGCGATTCATTATTTGCGAAATGCCCCCAATTTCTAATTTTAATGGTATCGCTCATATTGGGATTAAAATCATACAACAACTGAAAAGTAGAATCTTCAAAATGATAATAATAAAGTTTATCATCATTCTGATAAATATATTCTTCAATAACTTTTCTGTCGTTACAATTGAGATATTCACGTTTGAACTTTTTGCAACCGACATTATTAATGATGGTATCTCCTTCAATCCAATTTTTGTATTCATATACATCGCCTGATAAATAATTGAAGGCATAATATTGCCATTCAATTCCATCAACCAACTCAATTTGACCCTCAATTGGAGAAATTGAAATAAAAAAAAGAAAGACAAGTTTCCACGTTTTAAAAATCATTAAAGATGATATTTTTTATAAAAAATGGATTATAGAATAAAATACCTTAATTGGTTTTGGAAAATGGGAAATAAGGAGTGGAAAAATTTAGTAAATTTTCATATAGCAGTATCACTAAGGTATTGTTTTTTTTGTAGAAAAATAAATTTTCAGGAACCGACAATGATCTTTGCCTCTCAGTTTGAATACAAATCAAATTATAAAATCTCTTTGGACGGGATTTTCAGGTAAGGAATTAATGGCATTTTGGTAATACTTACTACTCTTTTTTGCGTTATAATTTTTCAAAAGAATTAAATCAATTATTGCTTTTATAGTTTCAACGGAAATTGCTGTTTCATTTTCATTTGCAAAACAAAACATTAAATAATAAGGACATTCTGGAGTTCCTTTCCGAAGAGGTGGTGCTAAAAAATCAACATCTGGAATTAAAATTCCACCACATTTTTTATAGAATCGAATTCGTTTTTCTCTTGTTGTTTTTTCCTCTATTTCTTCAGCATCTTTAGGCCTGTCCACCTCCCAACAAAGTCCTAATGGTTGATTATTTGAATGTTCTTTAGCATGCTTTTTTATTCCTTCTAAATTACATAGAAACATCCAAGTTCCTATTCCCATTTGTCTTAATTCTTTTTGAACAGCAATATAATAGATGTAACCTAACCTTCTTTTAAATTCATAAGAGTACATCGTAAATGCAACAATTCTATCTCCATGTTTTAAAGCCAATAATTTAAAAATCTCTCCTATCTCCCAATCTCCCTTTTGTGAATCTTTGATATAGCTTTTTATTTCTTTTCCTGTTTCTCTGGTTTCGATAGGGAAAGCATCCTTATAAATTTTAAGGACTTGTTTTGCATAATCTGATTTCGCATCTGTGATTTCAATTAACTCTAAATCTTCTAAAGGAAAATCATTCATGATTTTGTTTTGTTAAAACTTCTAATTGGATTCACTTTGTGAATATATTGTTATAATTTCTTAATCACCATTATTGGATATCATATTTTATGAAATTTATCAAAGAAAATTACCAAGCAAAAAAATAACCATTGAAAATTAATCCAATGGTTATTTTATTTTTTCATAACAAAGAAAACAAAAATTAATTCAACCTCGCTAAACTATCTTTTAAAATTTTAATTCTTGCTTGACCATCTGCTAATTTCTTTCGCTCTTTTTCAACTACCGCAGCAGGAGCATTAGAAACGAATCGTTCGTTGTTTAATTTCTTCTCCACGATTTTTACAGAACCTTCAGCATACTCTAATTCCTTCGTCAATTTTTCTTTTTCTGCATCATTATCAATTACAATAGTTGACTCTAAGAAAAATTTATCCGTACCTGCAATAAATGAAAATGTTCCATCTACTTCGTCAGTATCAACAAACTGAATTTCAGAAAGGAAACCACGTTTTTGAATGATTTCTTCTAGTCCTTCTAGTTTAAATAATGCCTCAACATTTTTGCTCTTTTTAATGTATAATTTCAAAGGTTCCTTTTCCTTCATTCCTTTTTCCTTACGTACACCTCTTGCTTTTGAAGTAATTTCTATTGCTGCATCAACCTGTTTAATTAAGGCTTTATCATAAGGTTGAACTTTAGGATATTGGCTTACCACACAATCGTCTCCCTCTTTTCGATCTTTTAAATAATGCCAAATTTCTTCAGTTACAAAAGGCATAAATGGATGAGTAACCGTCATGAATTTTTCAAATAATTCTATCGCTTCATCATAACTTGCCTCATCAATGGGTTGACCATATTCAGGTTTTATCATTTCCAAATACTCAGAAAAGAAATCATTCCACATAAAATTATAAAGATTCATCAAGGCATCTCCCAACTTATAATCTTTATAACTTTCCTCTAAGCCTTCAAGGAATTGATTGAATTTATTTTCCATCCAACGTTGCGCCAAAGGATTAATTCTTTCAGCCAAAGCAGTAGTCGGTTGTTCTACTTTTTCAAGCAACTTTAACATCCGCATGGCATTCCACATTTTATTACAAAATGCAGTTCCTTGGTTACAAAGTTTACTTTCATTTTTAATGGCCTTCGCTTTATTGTCATAAGGTGCATCGAAAATAACATCGTTACCAGCCGACCCACTTGACAACATTCCAAAGCGTACGCCATCAGCACCATATTTATCAATCAAAGTCAAAGCATCAGGAGAATTCCCAAGTGACTTACTCATTTTACGACGGCGATCATCTCTTACCATCCCAGTAAAATAAACATCTTTAAATGGATGCTTTCCATTCTTTTCTACAAAGTCTTTTCCTAGCAAATCTTCTGACCATTCGTACCCAGCCATAATCATACGTGCTACCCACAAGTAAATAATATCCCAACCCGTCACCAGTACATTTGTAGGATAATAATATTTTAATTCCTCTTGAGTTTCGAAGCCATCAAAAACACTTATGGGCCACAACCATGAACTGAACCAAGTATCCATTACGTCTTCATCTTGCTTCAAATCACTAATTGTTAATGTATTGTTACCCGTTTTGGCTTTGGCTTGTTCCAATGCTTCTTCAGCAGTTTCGGCTACAAAAAAATCATCCTTATAATAGTACGCTGGAATCCGTTGTCCCCACCATAATTGACGACTTACACACCAATCTCTTACATTCTCCTCATCCAACCAATTGCGGTACATATTGATAAAATGATCTGGATAAAAATTAACTTCTCCATTTTTTACAGCATCCAATGCAGTCTTGGAAACCTCTTTCATATCCATAAACCATTGCAAGGTCAATCGAGGTTCAACTACAGAATTTGTTCTTTCCGACCGTCCCACTTTATTCAAGTATGGTTCAATCTTAACAAGGTTACCTGATAATTTTAAATCCTTTAAAATCATTTTCTTCGCCACAAATCTATCTTCTCCAATATACATTTGAGCCGTCTCACTCATTGTTCCATTGGCATTAAAAACATCAATGGTTTCAAGGTTATGACGTTGCCCAATATCATAATCATTCATATCATGAGCAGGCGTAACTTTCAATGCACCTGTTCCAAAATCAGTTTCTACATACTTATCAAAAATGATAGGAATGGATCGATTAATCAAAGGAACTAAAGCTCGTTTTCCTTGCAAATGAGCATACCTTGGATCTTTTGGATGAACTGCAATAGCAGAATCTCCAAGGATGGTTTCAGGTCTAGTCGTTGCAATTGTAATCCAATTGAGACTTTCTTGCTCCTCTTTTATCCCTTGTTCCAATCTTTTAATTTGTCTTACAATACCTCGATATTGGAGTCTAGTACTACGATCTTTTATTAATTCTTTTTTAAACTGTTTTCTAATTCTATCCAATTTTGCAATCTCTCTTCGAATCGCTGTAGTCTCCATATTTTCAAATGGCGTATCCGATTCAATTCGATATCTTACATAATGCAAATGAGATTTTTCCTCACCATGAATTACTTCTTCGTTGGACAAAACGGTTTGCGCTTCAGGATCCCAATTCGTCATTCGAAGCCCACGGTATATTTTTCCTTTTTTATATAAATCAACAAAAACCTTGATAACGGCAGCAGAAAGTTTGGGTTCCATGGTAAATCGAGTTCTTTCCCAATCACATGAAGCACCTAACTGTTTTAATTGATCTAAAATGATTCCACCATATTTATCTTTCCACTCAAATGCTTTTGCTAAAAATTCTTCTCTGGTTAAATCAGATTTTTTGATTCCTTCTTCTCTTAATTTTTTAACAACTTTTGCTTCCGTTGCTATCGAGGCATGATCGGTACCTGGTACCCAACAAGCATTTTTCCCTTCCAATCTTGCTTTTCGAACCAAAGCATCTTGAATGGTTACATTCAACATATGTCCCATATGTAAGACTCCTGTTACATTCGGTGGAGGGATAACAATTGTAAAAGGCTCTCTGTCGTCAGGAGTAGAATGGAAGTAGTTTTTTTCCATCCAATGCTGATACCATTTGCTTTCCGTATCAGTTGAACTATAAGTTGTTGAAATAGACATATTCTTTTTTTTTGAAGGTGGACGGTTGGTTGCTTTACGGTGGACGGTTGACGGTGGACGGACGCTTCGCTTGACGGTTCGAAATA
>CAKZSH010000165.1 GCA_937918905.1 uncultured Saprospiraceae bacterium | reverse complement strand
ATCCTACGAGTCTTCGAACACCAAACACTCCTGATTGGTGACGAAGTGAATGGTTGTATTTTTACCAAAAAACATTTCCACGCATTAGTTCGATTTCATGGAAAGCACAATGGAAAATATTACAGTTTAATCAACCAAGGTGTAAAATTTTCACATTATGTAGGAGCTATTCAAATTGGTTTTTTGACCATCGAAATTTTGCCGAAGGCGGACAAAAAAGAAAATGCAGATACCAGTCAATGGCATGACATCTTGATGGATATGTTGAAAGAATGTCGATTGCTAAAAGTAGAAACCTTGGCATCCGCTCGATTACAATTACGTACCAATTCCATTTTAGAACTGTACTTTGAAATTTTTCTAAAAGAAGTAGAAAAGATTTTACGAAAAGGATTGTTTAGAAAATATCGAAAAGTGGAAGGGAATTCTAAATCTTTAAAAGGTAAATTAATTTTCCATAAAAATATCCAAAAGAATTTTGCGCATCAAGAACGATTTTATGCGGAATTCCAACAATACGATTACAACCATTTATTGAATCGAATTTTACGAAGAGCTTTAGATGTTTTGGAAAAATTAGTGTTGTCTCCAGCATTGCTTTCCAGAGTTAAAAAACTGCAAGAAAATTTCCCTAATTGTAAGGGTGAAAATTTTACAGAACGACATTTCCAACAATTCATTTACAATCGAAAAGCAGAACCTTATCATGGTGCGTTGGAGATCGCTCGGTTGTTGGTTTTGAATTACAGCCCTGATTTAAGAGGCGGGAAACATCATCTGTTGGCGATACTTTTTGATATGAATGTTTTATTTGAGGAGTATGTATACAGGCAGTTAAAGCGATTGGAAAATGAGGATGTAAAAGTAAAGCGGCAACAACAGAAACCTTTTTTTCAAAGAAGAAAAATTCAACCCGATATTGTTTTGACTTATTTGGGTGAAAATTATGTGCTCGATACCAAGTGGAAGGTATTGAGAAAAGCGCATCCTTCCATGTTGGATTTAAAGCAAATGTATGTTTATAATCAATATTTCAATGCAGCACGAAGTTTGTTATTATATCCAAAGGTTTATGAGTTAAAAGATTTACCACCTACCCCATACCATCCCACTCAAAAACAAATTCCTTCCGATCAAGATTCAAGCCAAATAATGTATTGCCAAGTGTGTTTTTTAAAAATTAAAATTCAGTCAAAGTTGAATAAAAGACTAGGGAATGATATTTTAGAAAAAATAATATATTCTGAATTGGTCAAGTTTTAAAATTTCAATAGCTTTAGATTGAATTTTACAAATACTAATTTAAATTTTACTTTTTATGACTTACAAATCAAAATTGATAACCCTCATCTGTTGCCTTTGTTTGGTTTCCCTATCTGCACAGGTAGAGATTAAAAATGGGTACGGATTCGAAATGGTAAAGACGGTAAACTGCACTCCTGTCAAAAGTCAGGATCGAACAGGTACTTGTTGGAGTTTTGCGACTTCTTCTTTTTTAGAAAGTGAGGCTATTCGGATGGGACATGGGCCACAAGATTTTTCGGAAATGTATGTGGTTCGAAATGTTTATAAAGATAAAGCCCGAAATTATATTTTAAGACAAGGCAAAGCTAATTTTAGTCAAGGGAGTTTGTCACATGATTTGATGCGAGTAATCGGGGAGCATGGTATGGTTCCTGAATCAGCTTACTCAGGAAAATTAGATGGAGAGAAAAAGCACAATCATAGTGAAATGGAAGCAGTATTGAAAGGAATGTTGGACGGCGTTTTAAAACAAAAAAGACTGAGTAGAAAATGGTCAAAAGCTTTTGATAAAGTGGTAGATGTTTACTTGGGGGAATCTCCCCAGCAATTTACTTTTGAAGGTAAAAAACATACGGCAGCTAGTTACGCTAAAGAGATGGGATTGGATGCTGATAACTATGTGAATATCACTTCTTTTACCCATCATCCATTTTATAAAAGTTTTGTTTTGGAAATTCCAGATAACTATTCGAATGGTTCATTTTATAATTTACCAATTGAAGATGTTCAAGCTATTGTGAGTAATGCTTTGGACAAAGGTTACTCAGTTGCATGGGATGGTGATGTAAGTGAAAAAGGATTTTCTTCAAAAAATGGTATTGCAGTTGTGCCTAGTGACCCTAGTCGTGAAGATTTATTTTCAAAACCAGGAAAGGAAGAAACGATTACGCAAGAGATGCGTCAGGAACAATTTGAAAGTTACTCCACAACTGATGACCACTTGATGCACTTGACAGGTTTGGCAAAAGATCGCAATGGAAATAAGTATTATTTGATAAAAAATTCTTGGGGTGAAATAAGTGAATACAAAGGATATCTCTATATGTCAGAGGCTTACCTTCAATTAAAGACAGTAGCAATTTTGGTGCATAAAGATGCTATTCCAAATCACATCGCTAAGAAAATGAAATAAGGATTTTCGTTTTTCGAATGCTGGTGAGATGGGAACACGGATGATGCGGATGCGGCGGATTTACATGGATTTCTCTTTTGACGTGTTTAGATTTTTATACACGCTAAAAGAAAAAAATCCGTGTAAATCCGTCGCATCCGCATCATCCATGTTCCCATCTCACCAGCATTCGAAAAATTAAATCTAAGTCAATAAAAAAATTGCCGTTCAATCATCAGACTGAACGGCCTCCGTAAACTCTGACTCCGAAAATCGGGAAGAGTTTAGTATAACAAAACCGAACAAAACCATATTAATGAAGAATGAAAATTGCAGATGAATAACTGTCAACAAAAGGTGAGGAACCAATTGTAGATTGAATTCATAGCTTCATTCTTCCTTTGTGTGAGCAAGTTTAAGAACAAATAATAAATCATTTCAACTCAACTCGAAATTATTCATTACCTGCCTGCCGGCAGGCAGGTTCATTTTTAATTTTTAATTAAATACCACTTCTTCCACCTCTCGCCAACTAACATAAATCGGATTAGTACTATTTTCAAAAACTAAGAGGCCCTCATTTTTAAAAGACACATCTTGAGAGTCTCTTAGTTGAATTTGTTTTTTACTCTTTAGTTCTACCATACAATTGGTATCGCTATGAGGCATAATTCTTTTGATATTTCGGAAAGGGATTTCGTAAAACATTTTACCTGAACCGCCATTCAATACTTCGTAATCATACTGTTCGTCAAGGTCAAAAACAATTTTACCTTTCAATGATTTTCCTTCCTTCGTTTTTACGGTTCCAGAAATCTCACGAGGTTTTTTAAATTGACTATAACCTTTCCCTTTATTTCTTTTAGGTAAAAATTCTACTCTTTCAAAATTAGACCAATCAACATTGATGTGACCTATTTCGTCATTTGTAACAATAATCCCACGGTTTTTACTATTGACATCATTGGTGCCAAAAACGTAGATACGTTCTCCATTTTCCATAGTGACAAGACTACCTGCACGATGAGGTTGAATGACTCGAATTTTTGAAAAAGAGGCTTTAAAATTTCCAGTTTTTTGTTCTCCTTTTAGTTCATCAGAAGTTACACGTACAACTGTATTCCATTCTATTTTACCAGAGTAAGCTCCATCAGAAGTATAAACAGTACCATAAAGTGGATCTCCAATTGCCGATTTAAATTGATTAGGTTCTTTTAAAAATTCAACCTTATCAATCTCCATCCATTCGATTTCAATCAGCCCTAATTTTTTGTCATAAATAGAAATAGGCGTATCAATATCGTTAGTTCCTTTTCCAGAGACTGTCACTTTTGAACCATCTCTAAGTTGGAGTTCTGCCTTTTGCCATCTAGTCATTTTGATGGATTTTATTTCCCCAAATTGACATGAAAACTGATGTAAAAAAGTGTACTCACTTTTGTCATTTTGAACATTACTATCATCTAAGGTTCTCCATTCTTGCTGCGTCAATCGTTTTTTTTCTTTCTTTAATTGGATAATTTCTTTATCCGAAAGAAAATCAATATTGTGGTTGTACTCCTTATTAGCATTAAAGCGATCTGTCCAAAAGGCTTCCTCATTGCCCCATCGGATTTGCCCTTCATAGGTGTCCCCTAGAAAAGTCGTTACTTTTCCATAAATAAATTCTGTGTCAGCTTGAGCGTTAAAATTTAATCCGAATACAAAAAGCGCGAGAAGATGGAAGACAAGTGGATTTTTCATAAATTTCTTGTTTAGGGTTTCAAATAGATTAGGCCTGTTGAGTAATGAAAGAGTACTCCAAAGAATCTTCGTTCATCAGATTTTGAAATCTATTAAAAACATTTTTTAATCATCATTTAAAGGCGCCAATGATGATTATTAAGTTCGGTTGGAAAATGTATATTGTTTGTTATAGCGATTACCATTTGTCATTTCAAATAATAATCTTCACCTTCTATTTTTTTGTTTGACTTAATGACACCTTACAAAATATGAAGTTGCAATTAATTTCTGATTTTAACACATTTTAGATGTTAATGGGTTGTTAAACAGTTTTTATCATCTGACGAATGCTAGGAAATAGATGTTACAACCTTCTTAAAAATATTTTAAAAATGGATTTCTTCCATTCTTTTTTTCCAATTTTTAATTTCCATTTCTTTTTCAAATTTACTCCTATTACCAAAGTAACTTATGCATTGGTTGCTAATTAGTTTTTTCTCCAATAAATCACAATTTTCAGGAATGCTATTTTTGCTGTTCTTCATATATAAATTCGCTCAATTAGAATAGCTCTAAGTTGAGTAATGGTTACTGAATAAAATAAATTATTCGATGAATACAATGGTTCTTAGGATTAGAACTCCATTTCATCTCTCTGTGCACCTCTGTGAAATCTCTGTGGAACTCTGTGTAATTCTCTGATTACGTGTAAGTTACACAGAGTTTCACGGAGGTACACAGAGAGGTTTCGGTTTAACCTAGTACAGCATTTATGTAATTTAAAAATAGTTGTATGCTCTTTAATGCCAATGGAATAACTACAGCAATAAAGAAAATAACTTCAAATAAAATTTTACGATTTTGTCTTTTCTTAGATTTTGCCAATACCTTTTTATCAAGACGATAAATGGATCTTTTCGTTGATGATTTACTATCGTATAAATCGTCCATGTGTAATTTTTTGCTTCTTTCAAAAGCCGATTTGGGCTTTCGAATTCGATGTTCCTTAGGAATGATGTGGCAGCTCATAATTTTTTTTTTTGGTTAAAAGGATTATTTAAGTACTTAGAAGATGAAAAACTATTGTTACAAATGCAGAAAATTTCGATAAAACCAATACGGTGAATGATGAAAAAATGAGTTGATTTTTTTCTCTAAAAAAAAATAATAAACCATATTCCAACCTTCGTTATTCTAAAGGTGTCTTTAATTCAAACACATTTCTAAGCAATAATTATTTTAATTAAAAACCTTATAAAATGAAAAAGACATATTCTCCTTTTGCAATGGCGCTTCTAGTTGTTTTCTTATTCGCAAATCATGTTCATACCCATGCTCAAAAGGTAAGAGGGAATGGAAATGTGACTACTGTTGATTATGAAGTAGACCCATTTACCGATCTAGAATTAGATGGGGTATTTAATGTTTATATCAATCAAGGCGAAAAAGCAGGGGTATCAGTTGAGACAGATGAAAATTTACAGGACTTTGTAATAGTGGAGGGTAGAGGAGATAAACTGCGAATTGATACTAGAAGAAAAATGAATATTCGTAGAAAAAGTCGAATGAATATTTATGTAACGGTTCAGGATTTAGAGAAATTAAGAATTAGTGGAGTAGGCAATGTCGAATCTACTAATACACTTGAATTTAAGAATTTAGATCTTAGAATAAAAAGTGTCGGAAATGTTGAATTGGATATCGTTGCTGATAATTTAGATGGAGATTTTGATTCGGTTGGAAATATTAGATTGTCTGGCAAAATTGGAAATGCGTACATCACTAATGGTGGAGTTGGAAAATTGGCAGCTTATGATCTCGAAAATGAAACGCTTAAATTAAAAGCTAGTGGAGTAGGCAAAACAGAGGTGTATGCTACAAAGGAAATTGCAATCAAGTCAAGTGGCGTAGGAAATGTTTATTATAAAGGAGAAGCCGTAATTACGGATTTGAATATTCGAGGAGTAGGAAAGGTGAAGAAGAGAGGGTGATTTTTATTTGATTAAGGATTCAAGATTATTCGACATCCATAATCTTGAATCCATAATCAAAAACTATTGCATTCTGATTTGAGCTAAAAGCGTTCGAGCCTTTCTCATTTTTTCAGGATTTCCTTTAGCTTCTTTCATCAGTTCTCTGACTTTAGATTCATTGTAAACTTCAATCCCTTCGGATGCTGTGTCAACAATAAAAACTTCATCTTCGATATCCGATTTATCAATAGTTACGGATAATTGGTCTACTCTTTTCGTTTTAATATTTTTCAAAGTCATTTCCATAACAAAACCTTCCATACTATTTTGAAGTGCTTTTCCCACTCTTGGAAGCGCACGTAGTTGAGTTTTTGTTACTGGAAAAAGATCATATGGATCGAAGTTTAATTTTTTAGTGATCCAAGCTTCTCCCTCATATTTGTGATCACTAGCAATAACTTTGTAGCATTTATAGCCATTTATTTTTTTAGTTTCTCTAGTGACTTTCACCATTACATTTTTAATATTTTGTCTCCGTTTTTCATACTTTTTATTCAAATTACGATACTGCATGTCATTTGAATTTTTCGTGATTACGATAGTATCACCGTTAATTTCGGAAACGGTAGTTTTTGCACCTGTTTTACTATTACTTATCATTTTTACAGGTCCTCTAGGCGTAATGGTTTCAATCATTGCCATTTCCTTTTTGATGGTAAAAGTACCATTGAGTGTATGAGGAAGAGTATTTTTAACAATGATTTGTCCTTCAAATTTTTGAGCAACAACATTTGAAAAACTGAGAAATAATAAAAGGAAGGTGGATAAACTTATAAAGATGTGTTGATATTTTAGTCGCATCATAATAGTTAGGTTTGCGAAATTCATAGGAAGTAGGTTTAAAATTCATGCTTCAAAAAGTATATTTTGAAAATATTATTCAAAATAATAGTGGTGTTACTCATCTAAGATAAATAAAATAAAATTATTCAATAAATGAAATTACAATTTTGCTATTTGAAGGCATTGTTTTTAAGGAAAACGGTTTAAGATAGTCCTAGATGTTAAATTATAAACTAGCTTTTGTGGCAACAACCTCTTTATCTTTAATTGGCTGTTGGATCTCTTGTTGGGTATGAATTTCTTCAGGAGCCTGAATTGTGGAGTCGCTGGTAAGCACATAATATGCGCCTATCCAAAACATTGATGAAAATACTCCTGCAATTAATAGCCCTTTAATAAATGATAATTTCTGCATCAGTTGATATGTTTTCTTTTGGGGATTTAAAAAAAAAAAATTACTTCTTAACAATTATCATAATCTGAATAGACAAAAACCTTTCCTATTTTTGATAGGTAGGATAATTGCCCAAACTTATTTTTTGATAATAATGATTGTTGAAGAAGTAATTTTCTAATTATATATTATCTCACGGTTATATTAGTATAATGTTTAAAGTGAAAAAAGGTGAACCGATATTTATTTGGTAATTTCAATTTTAAAAAAAAAATAAGAAGATAAGGAGCAATTAAATCCAAATAAAAATTGCAAAAACAAGATTGGTACTTAAAAAATAAGCAAAGAGGTAGGATGTTTTTTATAAAAGAAGAATCATTAAAACATTGACTACGAGTGATATAGATATTATAAAATTTCCCATGTGTGGTCGGAAAGCAACTTAACCGTAGCCAAGTGATTCTCAAAAGGAAATGATCTTCCCCACTCATTAGGACCAATCATAGAAAGGGTATCTTTTCCATTTTTTCTTTCATATAAATGATAAGTATGGTTTATCAAAGGTTTAAAACTCATTTCAGCAAGGTATATTTTTTCTGAAATTTCAACCCTTTTATGGATGGCCGTAGCTTGAGCGGCAAGAAGATTTACTTGTTCTCTAATTTGATCCAATTGCATTTCAGTTTGGTCATACATTGCTGCAACTGCCAATCCTTTTACTCGACCTTTATCGATAGGTTTGATAACTGCACCGCCTACGGTGTGCGCATAAGGGAGAAGGTGTGGGTTTTCAGCCACCTTATCTTTATCAATAGGATTAAATTTAAGGTTAGATTCTTTCTGTTCCGCTTCTACATTTTTCTTTTTTGACATGCTGGGTTCTACTTTTTTAGTTTCTTTGAATGACTCTTCACTTAACGTTTGGGTATCTATTTTGTTTATAAAAATAAGAAACTTCTAGTATTCAAAAAAGAGTTCATGTTCTAAATATCGTTTTTTAAGAAGAAGTCCTTTCTTCCTTGATTTAAAAAAAATCTGGAAGTACTAGAACGATAAAATGAAATGTACCCAAAAAAAATCCCGAATCTCCATATAGGAAATTCGGGATTCTAAAATTTTTAAAAAATACTTTATTTCAATTTAAAGGTATTTGAACCAGTTAAGTATCCTTTATTGTATACTTCAACGGTGTACACTCCTTTTGAAAATTCTGTTCCTGGTTCCCAAAGGAAACATGATACAGCATCTTCAGTATTGGTATAATTTACTTTTTTTGCATGAGTATATCTCATTTGCATTTGATCTTCAGTAGCGGTGAATACACCTGATCCCATTGATTCTTTAGCCATTACTTCTCCTTGAGGACTAATTAACCTTACATGAAAATCCTCACTACCTGATTCTGCTACAGCATTAGGTTCAGCTGTAAAACATACTTTTAATCGATCAATATATTTAGCAGAACTTTTCCTTTTAGCTTTTCCATTCTTCCTTACTTTCCAACCACTCACACTTAAGTCTCTAACATCAATCACAGATGCTCTTAAAACTGTTGCACTCAAGTCAGCATTTTTAGTTGATAAATTTTCCTTTTCACTTATCAATGTAGCACGAGCTGTTGTCAACTCTTCATTCATTTGTCGTTCTTCAACAATCTGAGTAGAAAGCGTATTTTTTTCTTGATTCAATTGTTGATTGGTACTTGCGAGTTGTGCATTCTCAGCTTTTAAATTTTCAATCTCAGCAAGGTACTGATTCTTTTGTGTGGTCAAATCAGTCATCATCAACCTAATTTCATCCAACTCGACTCTTGATTTTTTACCACTAGAAAGTAAGTTTCTAATACGTTTATTTGCTTTCTTTAATTCTTCTTGTTTTTCTTCAATCAAAGCATCCATTTCCTCATTTTCGCCTTTCATCGCTTCGATTTCTTCTTGAGCGGCATAGTGTAATTTTTCTAATTCACCTCTCAATTTTTTAGTCTCATCCAACTTAGTAGTGACCTCATCAATCGTTTCATTCTTTTGGTAATTATTATAAAGTAGGACAGCATTCGTTGCTAATAAAAGTAAAATAATTACTGCAGCAATTGCGGTCAATTTTTGTTTTGAATCATTTGAAAAACTCATAATAAAATTTTTAAGTTTACAATTTGAGATTCCAGAGTTATAGGAACCTGTTTTTGAAAAAAGTTTCAATAGTGTTGTCGTACTGAATAACTGGATTCGATAAAAAGGTGAACCCTGTTTTTTTTACAATACGATTTCATTCTTTACGCAAAGATAACGTTATGGGTTTGTAAAATCGTCTTTTAAATAAGAATTATTAGCGGGAGTTGGTTGATTTGTGAATCGGTGAATTAGTTTATCAGGCTAACGTAAATTGAAATGTAGATTCACGTTAGCCTAATCAACTAATTCACCAATTAACGATTCAACTTCTCATCATTTTTTATCCAATAATGTATGGAAATTAAAGGTTTTTTAACCATTTTACGAAAATATCAAAACCATTAATCATGATAGGCAATAGAGATATTACAAAAATTTGTTTCCTCGACGTTGAATGCGTTTCGGAAAAAGCATCATATGATGAACTTAGCGAAGAATTTCAATACCTATGGAAATTGAAAAGTAAATTTATTTTAAAAAAATATGATGAACCCGTAACGGATGAAGAAGCGGCTGGAGCTTACAAAGAAAAGGCAGGAATTTATGCGGAGTTTGGAAAAATTGTATGTATTTCAGTAGGAGTGATGGGGCGCAATCCTGATACAAAAGAACTATTCATTCGATTGAAATCTTTTGCAAGTGAAGACGAATCCGAATTGCTACGGGATTTTTCGGAAATGGTTAATCAATATTATAACAATACTACTACACATTCTTTTTGTGGGCATAATATTCGAGAATTTGACATGCCTTACATTTGCCGAAGGCTATTAATTAATCAATTGCCTTTGCCTCATGCGCTAAATATTGCAGGCAAAAAACCTTGGGAAACCAAGCACTTTATAGACACCTTGGAACTGTGGAAATTTGGGGACTATAAAAATTATACTTCCTTAAAATTATTAGCTGCTGTTTTTGGATTTCCTTCACCCAAAGATGACATTGATGGCTCAGAGGTTGGCTTCGTTTTTTGGGAAGGCAATGATTTACCTCGAATTGCGAAGTATTGTGAAAAGGATGTTTTGGCAACGGCTCAGTTGTTATTAAAATATATGAGAATGCCGATTTTGGAAGAGCATCAGATAAAAATTATAAGCTAGGAATTGAGAATTTGGAAAACTGTTGGACGTTAGACGTTGAACGTTTTACGTTTCTGACGGTGAAAAATTAGAATCAAAAATTTTCGAAAAAACGTCCAGCGTAAAACGTCTAACGTTCAACGTTTTTCATTAAGTTTGCGCAATGAAGCATTTAATCGCCCCTTCCGTTTTAGCCGCTAATTTCAAAAATCTTGAAAAAGACTTTGAAATGATAAATGGCAGCCAAGCCGATTGGTATCATGTTGATGTCATGGACGGCAGATTTGTACCCAATATCAGTTTCGGAATGTTTATCATCAAGCAGATGAAAGCTATGGCAAGCAAGCCCTTGGATGTTCATTTGATGATTGCAGAACCTGAAAAATATATCGAACAATTCCGAGAGGCAGGTGCAGATGTCATCACCGTTCATTACGAAGCATGTCCCCACCTTCATCGGACTATTCAACAAATCAAAGCAACAGGTGCAAAAGCAGGTGTTGCTTTAAATCCGCATACTCCCGTTAGCCTTTTGGCAGACATCATTGAAGATTTAGATTTAGTATGTTTGATGTCTGTAAATCCAGGGTTTGGTGGACAAAAATTTATCTATCAAACCGTTCCCAAGACTCGCCAATTGAAAGAAATAATTACGACTAAAAATGCCAAGACCCTCATTGAAATAGATGGAGGAGTGGGTTTGCAAAATGCAGAGGCCTTGTTAAAAGCTGGTGCTGATGTCTTGGTTGCAGGTAGTGCTATTTTTAAATCGGAGAACCCTTTGGATACTATTGTTCGTATGAAGAATATATCAGGATTGGAAATGTAAGGAAATGAAGAAGGGAAGGGAAAAGGGAAAAAGGGAAGACGGATTTAAGATTTGAGAAGTTTGTCGAGAATCGGTGATTCTTAAACTTCTAAAATTTTCGAAAAACTACTCAAATCTTAAATCCGTCTTCCCTTTTTCCCTTCTTCATTCCCTTCTTCCCATATGTTAACTTCCAATGATTTTATCAAATTCACGTTAAGGTTATTATGAAATCAAAATTTACTTTTTTACCTATCTTTTTCCTTTTACTTTTTGCAAATAATTCAATTGCTCAAGATCAAAAAACTGCTACTCTCAAAGGTCAAGTGACCAATGTGGAGACTGGAGAGCCTATTGAATTTGCAACAATAAATATTAAGGAAAATATAAAATATTCTACTCAGGCCAATATCAATGGAAATTTTGAATTGATTGTTCCTCATAACAAAAGATTTACATTGGTGGTTAGAAGTGTTGGATATAAAGTTGGAGAAATCATTATTGCTCCAATGCGAACCTTGGAAGTACGAAAGGTAAATGCAAAACTCGCAAGTGAAAACTCATTACGTGAAGTTGTTGTTACAACAAGTAAATTGGAAGAGGCAAGTATGATTAAAGAAGAAGTGGAAGAACTCAAATATATTCCATCAGCAAGTGGTAACCTTGAAAATATTTTGCCTCACATCGCCTTAGGAACAAATAGTGGAACGGGGGGAGAATTGAGTTCTCAATACAATGTACGTGGAGGAAATTACGATGAAAATTTAGTGTATGTCAATGATTTTGAAATATACCGACCACAGTTAATTCGAAGTGGACAACAAGAAGGATTATCTTTTCCTAATATTGATTTGGTTCGAGATTTATCATTTTCATCGGGAGGTTTTGAGGCACGATATGGAGATAAAATGTCTTCCGTTTTGGACATCAAATATAAACGTCCTGATTCGACTAGAGCTTCAATAGGAATGAGTGCCTTGGGAGGTTCTGCTCATATCGAAGGAAGTATGAAGTTGGATAGTGTGTATCGAAAATTTAGATATTTATTAGGAGCACGTTATAAAACCACTCGATACTTGTTGGGTACATTGGATGTAGATGGAGAGTACGTTCCAAATTTTGCAGATATTCAAGGGTATTTTACTTTTGATTTGAATCGAGATTGGCAAGTTGGTTTGATTGGAAATTATAATCGAAGTGAATATTCTTTTATTCCAAAATCAAGAGAAACGGCTTTCGGATTAATTGATTTTTCACTCAACTTATTTACAGTTTTTGAAGGGCAAGAGGTGGATGATTTTACGACCTATATGGCGGGTACTTCCTTGACTTATGTACCTGATCGAAAATACAATCCTTTGTTTTTAAAATTCTTAGCATCAGTATATCAAAGTAATGAAAATGAACGGATTGATATTATTGGAGATTATTTGTTAGGACAAATTGAGACAGGATTAGGAAGTGATAATTTTGGAGATATTGTCGCAGTTTTAGGAACGGGTACACAACATCAATTTGTCAGAAATTATTTGACTTCCATCGTTTCTAATTTTGAACATAAAGGTGGTTTTGAAAAAGAAAAATTACACGAGACTTGGGAAACTTCAAGTAGCCATTTTTTACAATGGAGCCTCAAATATCAAAACGAAAGAATTTTTGATGACTTGAATGAATGGGAACGATTGGATTCAGCAGGTTATTCATTGCCATTCGATACAACTGCGGTACAAGTTCAAAATGTGTTAAAAACAAATAATGAATTAGTGACACATCGGATTTCAGGATCATTTCAAGATACCTATACTTTCAGTAAGGATAGTATTATGGAAATGAAATTGATGGCAGGAGTACGTGGACAATATTGGACAGTAGAAAATGCCATCAATGGTGACAATAACAATAATTTTTTAGTGACACCTCGTGCGCAATTATTGTATAAACCCTTGAATTGGAAAAGAGATATGTCCTTCCGATTTGCAGCAGGGATGTATTTTCAACCTGCATTTTATAGAGAAATGCGACGATTGGACGGAACGGTCAACACAGGATTGGATGCGCAAAAATCATTGCATGTGTTAGGTGGATTTACTTGGGATTTTTATTCTGGGAAAAAAGATCCAAAATTATTTAGATTCATTACCGAGATTTATTACAAAAGACTTTGGGACTTGGTGACTTATGATTTGGATAATGTTCGGATTCGATATTCAGGGGAAAATGATGCCACAGGATATGTTGCTGGAATTGATTTGAGAGTGAATGGAGAATTTGTTCCTGGGGCTGAATCATGGATTAATCTTTCCTTTCTAAGAGCTCGTGAAAGTATAAATGGTGTTACTCATTTAGGTTCGAATGATGATGATGGAAATCCAAAAGAACTCAAAGATGTGCCAAGACCAACTGACCGTTTTATGAACTTAAATATGTTTTTTCAAGATTATCTGCCTCGGAATAAGAATTTTAAAATGCACTTAAATTTTTCAGTAGGAAGTGGTTTACCTTTTGGTTTTAGAGACAATAATATAGTACGTAGAAATCAGTTTCAATTTGCGGCCTACCAACGGGTAGATATTGGTTTTGCTTTCCAACTTTGGGATGAGGAAAGGCGTGCGAGAAGGGTAAGACATCCTTTGCGATTTTCACGTTCGACTTGGTTGAGTTTGGAAATTTTTAATTTATTAGAAATTGCCAATACCGCTTCAAATACTTGGATCAAAGCAATCAACAATACGCAATATGCCATTCCAAATAATTTGACTTCAAGGAGGATTAACTTGAGGTTAAAAATGGATTTTTAAACACGAGCCACGAGTTCAGGGTTTGACTTGAAAAGTCAAACCCTGAACTCACTCGTGACGTGAAACCAATTATTCTTGCACGTATTCAACACATTCAAAATTAACTTTATTAATTAGTCCCTTTTAATTCCCTAATCCGTTTTTCATTTTTTTGAAAATAAAAACTTCCATAAAGTCCTAGGCAAAGCAATAAAATGATAATAAATTTAAGCTTTATTATAGTTGTATTAGACATTCCCAGAAATCCTAATTGAAACCAAATAAGAAACATATGAGAAGCTAAGGCTAAGAAAAAACTTGATATGGCTTTGAAGTAATTGGAAACTAAAAGCACTAAAAAGAAGAGAATTAAAAATCCTGTTTTTAGTAAACCACCTTCACCGAGACCAAGATTTTTAATATATCCCGCATGAGATGAAAATGCCATGATAAAAAGAAAAACAGAACAATAAAGAGAAAAACGACCAAATGCAATGAGTACTTTATTTTCTCCATTCTTTGTTTCTAATTTTTCTAATTCTAATTCATCTTCAGGAGTTTTAGTTCTATAGCCTTCGTCTAAAATTTGATTATCCATTATGTATTTTTTGAGTATTTGTTTTCTTCACAATCATTAGTTACCTAACTTAGTCTTAGGAACGGTTCAATAATAAATGCCGATTTTTATGCGTCTGAAAAATATATAAATAACATCAATAAACAAAAAACAATTCCAACCAATGGCAAAGAAACCATTATTATCAGTTTTCGAAAAATTCATCTTACTCGGTTTAGTTATCTTTTTTGGATATAACATTTTCCAAAAAGGAGGAATTACTATGATGGAAAAAACGGAAGAAACAACTATCCTAGATGGTAAAATGTCTTCAAAAAAATATAAAGAATACGATCAAAAAGAAAAAGCAGTTTCTCGAAAAAATCTATCCTCCAAAAAATTGGATGCCGACGATGTACTTGGAAATCTTGCTCGTGCTTTTTCCAAAGGAAGAGAAAATACCGCTCGTCAAATGAAAGAAATGGGACTCTCTGATGATGAAATCAAATATTATAAAGAGGTTAAAAAAGAAGTGAGTTTGACTGAAAAAGCAAAGGATGCACAAGATTGGTTTTACGTATTAAAGGCATCAGCTAGCACTTATGGAAAAGTAAAATCATTGGTTCAAGATTTGGGCGATAGGGGAGATGATGAAAATGTAAATGCAATGTTGGAAGATAATTCTACTTCAAGTGATTTTTATAAAAAACTAGAAAGTACTTTTAATATATCTAAAGATGAAGCCGAAGCCTTTGCCAATTTAGGGAAAAAGAAAGTGAGTGATTGGGCAAAATTTATTGAAGAAAAAACAGCAGAGCAATAAAAAAAGCTCCTTCATCCAAGATGAAGAAGCTTTCGAAATAGGTTAGTATAAGGTAAAAATTACATTCTCTTTTACATTTCTTTAAATCGTAAAACCTTTCTCACATCTTCCTCTGACTTCAAGGCATTTGGTTCTACTTTCATTCTAAAGGTATGTTTATCTTTTTTCTCATTGATCTCTTTAAATTCTTTTGGTCGGAAAACAGCAATCTGATTATCCTTAGTAACCATCCACATTAAGTTATCCGACTTTTGATCGAAGTTTACTTTTGCACCATCCTTAGCATAAATTCTAACAATGGTATTACGGTTTTTATTAACCAAATAAGCCGTCTCGTTAGTAACTTCTGAATTTTCATCCAAAACAAAATCTCCTTCAATTTCAATATCTTTTGGATCAAGTGGACGATCACAATTCCATATTCCAAATTCATTCGCTACAAATCGATTGATGATTTTTCGACGAACCATTTGGTTGACAGAAGGATCATCTTGATTTGCATTTTTCCATGCCTCAATATTGGAAGTGTATTGTTTTTGTGCCGTATCTTTTTGTAAAGTAAATTTTTCAACAATTGAATTACGTTGTTCTTTAAGTTGTAACTCTCTGTCTTCCAATGCTTTACGATAAGTCACTAATTCAGTTTGATAAACAGACATTGCTTTGGTATAATCATCACCCGTCAATGCAGGTGTAACGATTACTTTCTCTCGCTTTGCTCCATTAATCAAAGTCAACTCATAATCTTTTCCATCAATAGGTTTTAAATCCATATTTTCCCATTGCACTCTTAAAGCATTGGTATTGATTTCAGGACTGTTAGGAGAAATATGCCAAATGATGCTTTGATATTTTTGACCTAAGGCCCTTACTTCCTCTGAAGCATTTTCTGAAATATCTATATCAAAAGACAATTGATCTTTATTGGCTTGAACTGGTCGAGAAGGCTCAGTTGGCATAGGAATACTTGCTTCCAAGTTTCTAATCAAAGTAGCTTCCTCCGTTTCAATTTTAGCGAGAGTAGATTGATGATTTATTTTTAAATTATTCAATTCTTCATTCTCAAAACCTTCACTTTCTAAATCTTCGATGATTTGAATATTGTCAATATCTCGGTATTCCCAGTTTTTAGTAGAAGTATTTAATTTGTAAATATTGTACTTCGGACTCATATTTAATCGAGGCATATCGACAAAGGAAATGAGTTCCACTTTGATTTCTTTTCCAGGTTGCATTTTAACTCGCTCTCCATTTTGCTCCGCATAAATTTCAACCATTCCAGCCGATTCCAAAACATAACGTGTTCCCGCAGAATCATAAGTCATTGGAATTCCAGAAAGGAAAAAATCAACGAAATCATGCATCTCTCTATACTTAATATCTACATCTCCTTCTACCAAAGTTCCATTTGCGCTAACAAATGCAGCAGCAGGTACAATCAATTTTGAACCATTATTGTATTCATAAACACCACCCTTATTGGCATTTACTTTTTGACTTGCAAATTCAGGTTTGATATCCTCAAGCGGAGGATTGATAAATGGCTGACTTGCAAAATACTCTTGCTCAGTCATACTTGGTTCCCCAGTTAGTAATCCTTTGGAAAAGAATATCAATAGTGCAACTGCAGCAGCAGCAGCAGCGTATCTCAGCCATACCATACGAGGTTTTCGCTCGGGCTCTTTTTCTTCAGCAGGCAAGGGCGTCTCCCGAAATTGTTGCAGTAGCGCATCGAAGTCTTTATGCTTTGCGATGTCATCGCTACTGGGCTGAGGTGAATTAATTTTAAAATTGTAAATGTCTTTTTTCATAGAATTGTACTTTAGTTGACTCCTTGGAGATCAACCATTTTTCATCATTAGTTTTTTTATTTTCTCTAGTATTCGATACGTTTTAACTTTCGCATTGCTCTCGGTAATTTCTAGTATTTCAGCTATTTCTTTAAATGGGCGTTGTTCAAAAAATCTCATTTCGATCAAAGCCAAATCTCCTTCTTTCAATTCATTCATGGCTTTCAACATTTTATTTCGAGTATTTTCAAAATCTCCATCCTCTGTAATTTCATCAATCAGATCAGAAATATTATGATCTTCTACACTTACTACTCGGTTTTTTTGAGTATTTCTATAATGTTGAGCAACTTCATTACTGGCTATACGATATAACCAAGCCGAAAAAGGGACTCCTTTATATTCGTATTTATGAAGCTTTTGCATGGCTTTGAGAAATACTTGCGAACAAACATCTGCTGAAGTATTTTCATCCGCAGTCCGTTTAAAAACAAAACGGAAAATCGGATCAAAGTAACGGTCGTACAATGGCTTAAAAAGTGCAGGGTTGCGCTGGGCCGCCTGTACTTCTTGCCATTCCGCTTGCATAGCTTCCTGAGAAACAGTCTTATTACTACTTTCCATTCGAGCTGTATTTTTTGCAAGGGTACGACTTATTTGCAAATTTGAAAACATTTATACATTAAATTTTTTTGATCTATGAAATAAAAAAACAAGCCAAATGTCCTGTAAATACTGTGTTTTTTAGAATTTCAAATGCCAAATAGCCATACGTCATATTCATTTTTTGGATTAAAAATAAGTGTGTTGAATAGCTACCTGATCGTCAATTAAGACTGTTTCAATGATATAATGAAGGATTTGATAAAAGTAACAGGTAAGATTTGAATATTTGGTTCAAAATGATTTTATGTGGTTGGTCAAAATAGTTATTGGTTATTGAGTTATTTCGAATAACGTTATTTTTCTATGGTTTTTGACCAATAACTTATTAACCAATAACTTAATAACTATTTTGACCAACCACATAAAATCACCTTGAACCGAATATTTTTATGCTTTTTGAGATCCAATTTTTACGACAAATCCGTATAATATATTGAATCCATAAGAAAGGAAAATGTCAATTAATCAAAAAGCGGACATTTCTTTTCTATTGAAAATAATTATCATGTGGTCAAAAAACACCTCAAAGCCCTTCGTGAACCTCCGTGAATCTCTGTGAATCTCTGTGGAACTTTTCGCTAAGTTGTTACACAGAGTTGCACGGAGATTTCACAGAGGTTCACGGAGGGCTAATATTGAAAATAGTAATCAATGCTAATAAAAAAAATAGGAGTTATCCTAATCATATTTTTAAGTTTTTGGGCAAAAATCATTGGACAAGTTGATGCTCAAGTTCAAGATACAACCGCTCAAAAAAACTATAGCTTTGTCCCTTTACCATTAATCTATTTTACTCCTGAGACTAAATGGGGATTTGGAATAGGCGCATTTTTAGCCTTTCGTTTCAATGGTCAAGATCAATCTGTTCCATCCTCTCAACTGACGCTTGGTTTTGCTTATACTACTGAAAAACAATTTCTTTCCTATCTCCCTTTCCAACTTTTTATAAAAGAAGGAAAAGTCAAATTATATGGGGAGTTAGGATACTATCGTTATGTGTATCGGTATTATGGAAATGGTAGTGAATCGCTTGAAGAAGATGAAGAAATCTATTCCGTTAATTTTCCAAGAATTAGGATGAATGCCTTGTATAGAATACATCCTAAGATATTTACGGGAGTGCGATATTTCCTAGATGATTTCAATATTCAAGAGTTGGCACCTGAAGGAATTTTAGCAACACAAGATATATTGGGAAATGATGGAGGACTTATTTCCGCACTCGGCTTGGTGGCAAATTATGATAGCCGTGATGATGTTTTTTTTCCCCACAAAGGAAGCCTAATCGAAATTTCGTATTTGATTAATTCTAAAAATACAGGAAGTGATTTCGATTTTCAAAAGATATTTTTGGATGCTGCGAGTTATTTTAATTTTGGGAAAAAAAATATTTTAGCTTTGAATTTATATTCAGAATTGACTTTTGGAGATGCTCCATTTAATCAGCTTTCATTGTTGGGAGGGACGAAGCGAATGAGAGGATATTTAGAAGGACGTTTTCGGGATGACCATTATTTGGCTTTTCAATCCGAGTATCGGTTTCCAATCTACAAAAGATTTAAAGGAGTAGTTTTTGGAAGCCTTGGTTCGATAGGTTCGCAAGCAGATGGGTTAGAAAATTTATTGTTTTCATATGGCTTGGGAGTGAGAATAGGAATCAGTAAAACAGAAAGAATTAATCTTCGATTAGATTATGGTTTTGGAAAAAATACCTCTGGTTTTTATTTGACCTTTGGAGAAGCATTTTAAGTAACTATGGGCTTTTGCCTGTACAAAAGAAAACGTAAAAAACGTTTTAAGATTTTCAAAAAGAAACATGACTATAAGTATTATCATACCGACCTTGAATGAAGCCCCACACATTGGCGAATTATTAAATTATTTGAAAAAAAATGCCAATGGAAATTTGACAGACCTGATCGTTGCGGATGGAGGAAGCACGGATGGTACACCTCAAATTGCAGCAGCAGCTGGAGCAAAAGTAATTGACTGTGAGTCAAAAGGCAGATCATGTCAAATGAATGAAGGCGTAAAAAATTCTACTGGTGACATCCTTTATTTTGTTCATGCAGATACCATTCCTCCTCCAAGTTTTATGCAGGATATCGAAGCAGCAATTAATGAAAATTTTCCCATTGGCTGTTTTCGATTTAAGTTTAATTCTGATAAAAAAATACTAAAATTTAATGCCTTTATGACTCGCTTTGATAAGATGTATTGTCGAGGAGGCGATCAAACTTTATTTGTAAAAAGAAGTCTTTTTGAAGAACTAGAAGGGTATCGAAATGATTATAAAATAATGGAAGAGTATGATTTTATTGAACGGGCTAGGAAGCAATATGATTTTAAAATTATTCCAAAAGATGTCATTGTCTCCGCTAGAAAATATGAAGAGAGAAGTTGGTTTCGAGTCATGTTTGCCAATAGCATTGTTTTTAATATGTATCGATTAGGCGTTTCGCAAGACACCATGGTAAAGACCTATCAGCGTCTATTAAGTTAAGTTTACTCTGCGCAACTCTGTGTAACAAAAACTCATAATTAATTACAAAGAGTTTCACAGAGCAAGCTAAACATCATTTGTATGTTTGCCTATCAGATAGTGTGGAGTTGCAGCGGCATTTTTTTTTAGATATTATTTGAGGAAGGATGGAAATGCTCGAAAAAAATATCAAGAGATTAAGGGAGTAGGAAATAAATAACCTA
>CAKZSH010000164.1 GCA_937918905.1 uncultured Saprospiraceae bacterium | reverse complement strand
GCTTTGTCCGCAGAAGATGCGACTTTTGAAACCATTGAAGTCATTCCTTTTTCCCAAAAATTACCCTCTCCCAAAAACAAAGATTCTTTTAATATTATTTGACGTGTTTATTTTTCAACGCAGAGCTACTGAGTCGCAGAGGTTTAAATTTTTCGAAAAAAACTCTGCGACTCAGTAGCTTCGCGTTGAAAAATAAACACGTCAACAGCGTTACAACAATACACTTACACACTAGAACATACTATGAAAAACAGAGAAAATTTCATCCCTGGAATTTATAATTACTGCGACCGTTGGTGCGAACGATGTCCTTTCACTCAACGTTGCCAAAATTTTCAAGATCAACCTAATTTAAATTTACATGAAGGAAATTTTGATGAACAAGATTTCCTTGAAGCCATCCAAGATAGCTTGAGAAATGCTGTTCAGATTTTGGAAGAAACGGTTAAGGAAAAAGGATTGGATTGGGACGAAATCGAAAGTAGTGCAGAAACTGAAAATTTTTCTTTTGACGATCCTAATTATACTCGTTCTCAACGGCAATTACAAGAAGCGAGCAAACAGTATTTTTTACAAGCCAATGCTTGGTTAGAAGCCAATGAAGATTTGCTAAAAGAAAAAGAGGCCGAAATCAATAAAAGAAATGAACTAGGTATTAATGTAGAAAAAGAGGCTAATGAATTGACAGAAGCTTTTGATTTTATTTATCATTATCTACATTTTATTCATACTAAAATAAAACGGGCTACCAACGGACTTCATGACTCTTGGATCATGGAACAGCCAGTTCAAAATGATGCTAACGGAACTGCGAAAGTTGCTATCATTGCGATAGAAAGAAGTATACAAGGTTGGGAAAGTATTCGACAGGCTATTCCTGAATCAGAAGATGAGTTGTTTCAATTTTTAGTTCTGCTTTCACAAATATTAAAAGGAGTTAAAAAAGAATTTCCGAAGGTGGATGAATTTATTCGACCGGGATTTGATGAAAATTTGGCTGCGTAAATCGATTTTTTTTTAAAACAAAAAAATGCTCTGGCTTTATTCATTAAAGTTTAGGGCATTTTTTATTTAAAACAGGTTGCCCAAAAACCTTCCTCCCCACATTTTGTTACACTTCTCAAGACTATTTTGTCCCAACAAAGACATACCTTTGCAATGGAAACTGCAGTAAAATCGTTTTTAAACTTAAAGATGAATAAACAGACAAATATTCCTTCTGAATCAGAAGCTAAGCGAGTAGCTGATGACCCAACAGCAGAAGCTCGAAAACGTGACCATATTGAATTGGCTTTTCAATCGCAAATTGAAGAAGGAAAGTTGGATGCACGTTTTTATTACGAACCCCTTTTGTCAGCCCACCCTGATCGTAATTCACTTCCACAGATTGATTTTTTAGGAAAAAAAATGCGCGCGCCTATTTGGGTTTCAAGTATGACGGGCGGAACTGAATTTGCTGGCATCATCAATCATAATTTAGCCAGAGTTTGCAAAGATTTTGGAATGGGAATGGGATTGGGTTCTTGCCGATCTTTATTATTTAGCGATGAGCATTTAAAAGATTTTGATGTTCGACATTTGATTGGAGACGATTTACCTTTTTATGCAAATCTTGGAATTGCGCAATTGGAAGAATTGATTGAAAAAAATGAAACGTATCTTATCAATGATTTGATTGGAAAATTAAAAGCGGATGGTTTAATTATTCATGTCAATCCATTTCAAGAATGGTTGCAACCTGAAGGAGATCGTTTTCGAAAATCGCCAATTGATACGATTGAATTTTTATTAGAAAAATTAAATATCCCGGTTATCGTTAAAGAAGTGGGGCAAGGCATGGGATATGAAAGTTTAAAAAGATTATTTCAATTACCTTTAGAGGCGGTAGATTTTGCAGCTAACGGAGGAACTAATTTCGCAAAAGTAGAACTGCTTCGAAGCGATGAACAAAAGCAAAGTATTTTCCAAAAATTAGCTTACGTCGGTCATAGTGCAGAAGAAATGACTTTAATGACCAATCAATTGGTAGCTAAATTAGGCGATAAAATGCGCTGTCGCCAAGTCATTATTTCAGGCGGAGTAAAAAACTTTTTGGATGGGTACTATTTAATTAATAAATTAGACCTTCCAAGTATCTACGGTCAAGCATCTAGTTTCTTAAAACATGCTAGAGGCGATTACGATAAATTGTTTGAATATGTAGAAGCACAGGTACAAGGATTAGAATTAGCAAATGCATACTTAACTTTAAAATAATGAAAAAATCAATCTCAGGATTTTCAAAAATGTCTAAGCGTAAGAAATTACGTTGGATCGTTGAGAATTTTTTCAAAGACCCCGAAAACGTGATGCGTGAGTTGATGAGTCATTGGCATCAAAATGAAGAACAACAACGTGTCCTTGATGGCTTTAGTGAAAATACGATTAGCAACTATGTGTTGCCATTCGGAGTTGCACCTAATTTTGTCATCAATGATAAAACGTATGTGATTCCGATGGTGATTGAAGAAAGTTCTGTAGTAGCTGCGGCTTCAAGTGCCGCTAAATATTGGATGTCCCGTGGAGGTTTTAAAGCCAAAGTTATTGCAACTAAAAAAGTAGGTCAAGTACATTTTTCATGGAAGGGAGATATTGAAAAATTAAATACTGTTTTTGAAGAATTAGAAAGTCAATTGCGAGCCGATGTTTCGCATATTACCGCCAATATGGAAAACCGAGGAGGAGGCGTTTTAGATATGTCGCTTCTTGACATGACACACCTCGAAAAAGATTATTACCAACTCAAAGTCAACTTCGAAACTTGTGATTCGATGGGTGCGAATTTTATTAATTCTGTACTCGAAGAGTTTGGTCGAACTTTACAAAATTTTGTCGCTACTCATAAAATTTTTGAAGGTAAAGAAAAAGAATTGAGTATTATCATGGCAATTCTTTCCAACTATACTCCTGAGTGTTTGGTAAGAGCATGGGTCGAATGTCCTGTGGAAGATTTAGGAAATTGTGGAGAGATGGACGCATCTACTTTTGCTGAAAAATTTTGCAAAGCTATTCGGATTGCACACATTGACCCTCATCGTGCAGCAACACATAACAAGGGAATTTTCAATGGAGTAGATGCCGTGGTTTTAGCTACTGCGAATGATTTCCGAGCAGTAGAATCATGCGGTCATACTTACGCTGCAAGAGATGGACAATATCGAAGTTTGAGTTATTGTAGTGTTGAAGATGGTGTTTTTAAATTTTGGTTGGACTTACCGATTGCATTAGGCACGGTAGGCGGTTTGACAAAATTACATCCTATCGCAAGACGATCTTTGGAACTTTTGGGAAATCCTTCTGCGCAAGAATTAATGGAAATAATTGCAGTTACTGGTTTGGCTCAAAACTTCGCAGCCATCAAATCCTTGACTACAACTGGTATTCAAAAAGGGCATATGAAAATGCACTTGATGAATATTTTAAATCACCTCAACGCAACTGAAAAAGAAATCAAAGAAACTGTATATCACTTTACGGATAAAGTTGTTTCGTTCTCTGCGGTTCGTGATTTTTTAAATTTATTAAGAGGAAAACCTGCAAATCATATTGAGGAACACTCCGAAACTTCACATATCTGAAGGTCATCAGATGCTCAAAATTTGAAAGAGAATAAAAATAAAAAACAAACTATTCACGCAAACGGAAAACTATTGTTATCCTCTGAATATTTTGTTCTCGATGGTGCTGTAGCTTTGGCACTTCCTACCAACAAAGGGCAAACTTTCACTTTTGAAAACCAACCTAATTCTAATCTTATTTCTTGGAAAAGTTTTGATGAGAAAAATCAAAATTGGTTTAATGGAAAATTCGATATTGAAAATTTCGAGGTCATTAAAACGAATGATACTAATGTCTCTGATCGTTTAACTCAGATTTTAACTGCTGCGCAAAAACTCAATTCGAATTTTTTTAAAACTAAAAATGGAGTTAATGTTGAGTCTCATTTGACCTTTCCACGCAACTGGGGATTGGGGACAAGTTCGACTTTAATTTATAGTGTTGCGCAATGGGCGGAGGTCGATCCTTTTGAGTTATTGGAAAATACTTTTGGAGGTTCTGGTTACGATATCGCCTGCGCTGGCGCAAAAGAAAATATTTTATATTCAAAAATAAATGGGCAACCTGAATGGTCGAATTGTGATTTTAATCCTTCATTTAAAGACCAATTGTATTTTGTCTTTTTAGGAAAAAAACAAAACAGTCGTGAAGGAATCGCTCACTATCGAAAGATCGAAAAAGAAGAAAAATTAATTTTTGAAATAACGGCTTTGACGCAAAGTTTAACGATGTGTCATACTTTAAGTGATTTTGAAAAACTACTGAATGAACATGAGGACATCATTTCAAAAACATTACATTTACAAAAAGTAAAAGACTTATATTTTATGGATTATTGGGGAAGTGTGAAATCGTTGGGTGCATGGGGTGGCGATTTTGTTTTAGTGACGAGTGATCGTTCGGAGGTGGAGACGCAACGGTATTTTAAGGAGAAAGGGTTTGAGGTGTTTTTAAGATATTCAGACTTAATTTTAGCCGCAGATAAACGCTGATTTTTTATGATTTTTCTATAACGCGGTATTCGAAAATCATAAAAAAGTCAGCGTTTATCTGCGGCTAAAAAAATAACAATCATGGCTAAAAAATGGTACGATAGCAAAGTCATCAAAATAACAGATGAGTCCCCCACCACTAAACGGTTTTGGGTAAAGGTAGAAAGTGATAAAATTGTAGACTTCAAAGCAGGTCAATTTGTAACAATGGACTTACCGATTTCCGAAAAGCGAACTCAACGTTGGCGTTCCTACTCTATCGCTAATGCCCCTGACCAATCCAATATTTTAGAATTTTGCATCGTGCTATTGGAAGGCGGTGCTGCTACGACTTACTTTTTTAACGAAGTAGAAATAGGTACAGAGATTAAATTTAAGAAACCCGCAGGTGGATTTTATTTACCTGAAAAAATAGAAACGGATTTGGTTTTAATTTGCACGGGGACAGGAGTTGCGCCATTTCGAAGTATGCTTTGGGACATCTATAATAATAAAATTCCACATAAAAATATTCATTTGATTTTTGGAACTCGATATGCGAATGGGGTGCTTTATGAAAATGAAATGGAAGAGTTGATGGAGAAAATGCCTGAGTTGAAATACTCCGTAGCATTGTCGCGGGAGGAACATTTACCTGAAAAAAAATATGAGGTCGTCAAAGGTTATGTACATCCGATTTATCAAAAACATTTTGAAACGGTTCGGGCTGATGTGAATTTTTGGATTTGTGGATGGAGTAATATGATTGATGAGGCGGTGGCTAAGTTAATGTTGGAAATGGGGTATGATAAGGGGCAAATACATTATGAATTGTATGGTTAGTTTTTTTTTGCCACATAACTCGCATAGGTTTTTTCACAATAGTTCACATAGTCCTTATACGTACTTTTCTATGTGTTCTATTGTGAAAAAATCTATGTGAGCTATGTGGCAAAAATTCATAATCCCATTCAACTATTCATTAAAAAAAGCGTTATCTTTGCGTAGAATAAATCTAAATAACCTTTTTAAGAAAAATATATATCATGGAAAATACAGCAACAAAAAGTCCGGTCATGCTCTACACCGAGCAAACTCCAAATCCGGAATCGCTGAAATTTGTATCAAATAGAATGTTATACCGAGGACCTGCAGATTTCAGAGAAGAGGAATTGGCGAAAGAATGGTCACCTCTTGGAACTGCACTTTTCGAATTACCATATGTGAAAGGCGTTTACGTTTGTAATAACTTCGTATCGATTACAAAAGAATTCAATTACGCATGGGAAGATATCATGTTGAAGTTGAAAGACTTTTTGAAAAACTATATTCAAGATGGTGGCGTAATCGTAGCAGAAGGATTTGAAGAAGCTATGGCTAAATTGGAATCGGAAAGAGGTGCGAGTTACGAATACTCAGAAGAGGAAACTGTTATCGTCAAAAAAATCAAAGACTTAATTGATACTTACGTAAAACCTGCTGTCGAAATGGACGGTGGTAATATCGAATTCAAATCATTCAATGAAGGAATTGTAACAGTAATATTACAAGGTTCTTGTAGCGGTTGCCCTTCTTCAACAGTTACCTTAAAATCAGGTATCGAAGGGATGCTCAAAAGAATGGTTCCTGAAGTAAAAGAAGTAGTCTCAGAAATGGGATAGTTTTAATTGAAAATTAAAAATGGATAATTAAAAATTTTCATAATACGGTGAATTCGCGTTATTCGAAATTATTAATTTTCCATTGTTAATTTTTAATTATAAAGAATCAACCTATCATTTTCCACAAAATGATAACGGCGATGTCTCGAAAGATGCATCGCCTATTTTTTTATAAAAGATAACTATTCATAAAAAAAGCGATACTCCGAAAAGAGCATCGCTTTTTTTTATCAAAAATCTTATCAAAATTATTCGAAATCTTTAATTCATAATCTTGAACCTGCTTACAGTAGTCAAGTCCATAATCATTTTAAACATTATAAATTCGATCAATCGCATCTGCATGTTTTTCCAAAATCACTCTACGCTTTAATTTCATCGTAGGAGTCATTTCAGCTTTTGAGCCATCTTCCTTTACAGGTTCCCAAGCAGTATCGAGTAGTTCGAATTTTTTGATTTGTTCGATGTGACTAAATTCAGGATTAAAGCCATCTATACATTTTTGGTATTGTGCAATGACTTTAGGATTTTTAATGGCATCACCCATGGACGTCCATTCGACTCCATTATTTTTGCACCAATTTTGAAGTGCATCAGGAGAAGGAACAATTAGTGCAGAAACAAATTTTTGCTTTTCTCCTACTACCATCATTTGTTCAATCAAAAAGTCTTCTTTGAATTTATTTTCAATCGGAGAAGGTGCAACATATTTTCCACCAGAAGTTTTGAGTAATTCTTTTTTACGATCCGTAATTTTTAAGAACTCTCTTCCTCCTGCACCTTTTACCATTTTTCCAATATCACCTGTACAGAACCATCGTTCGCCATCTATTTCTTTAAAGACCTCGGCAGTCTTTTCTGGTTTGTTATAATAGCCCATCATGATGTTTGGACCTTTAGCTAAAATCTCCCCTTCGCCCTCTCTGTAATCTCCATCCGAAGGATCAATTTTTACGGTGATGATATCAATAGTTGGTCCAACCGTTCCAAGCATTGCACCATGTTTTTCAAAAGTATTGATCGTCAACCCTGGAGAAGTTTCCGTCAAGCCATAACCTTCTCGAATCGGAATACCTGCTGCCGAAAATACTTTCACCATTTTCATCGGACAAGCTGCTGCACCAGTCAAAATACCTTTTACATTTCCACCCAATGCTTCTCGCCATTTACTAAAAATTAATTTATCAGCAATCTTATCTTTAAAACCTGGAATTCTATCAAAGTCATAATTATCCGTCAAGCCCAATGCCCAAAAGAATAACTTCTTTTTCATCCCAGTCAACTCCAAACCTTTGTTATAAATTTTTTCATAAACCTTTTCTAACAACCTAGGTACAGTTGTAAAAAAATGTGGTTTAACGGTTCGCAAATCTCCTGTCTCTCCCCCCAAATTATCCGTTCCTGTAAAAACAACATTGATACCTGAGTATGCGTAAGAGTACGCTGCTGATCTTTCAAAAATATGACAAATAGGAAGAAAGCTTAAAGCAATGTCACCAGCATCTAATGGTAACAATGTATTTACGCAACTCACATTTGAAACAATATTATTATGAGAAAGCATCACACCTTTGGGATTACCTGTGGTTCCTGAAGTATAAATTAAAGTTGCTAACTCCTCAGGTTTCACTCCCGCTTTTCGTTCTTCAACAATTTCTATTCCTTCGTTTGTAAAAATATCTTTCCAATAATTTCTACCTTCCGCTTTGTCCAAAGTATAAATTTCAGTCAAGGTAGGAATTGCATGAAATTTTGAATTTACTTTATCATACAAATCACCTTGTCCAACAAATGCAATTTTCACACCTGCATCATTAAAAATATATTCATATTCTCCTGGACTAATCGTAGGATAAACAGGAACATTAATCGCCCCTACTTGGTTGATTGCAATATCCATAGCCACCCATTCAGGTCTATTTTTATAAACGATCAACGCAATCTTATCGCCTGGTTGAATTCCCATTTTTACCAAACCACAACTTGCTTGGTTAGCCATTTCAATAATTTGGTCGGTACTATAATATACCCATTCTCCATTTATTTGATGACCAAATGCTTTTTCTTGAGGACAATTTTCTTTTTGATGGTAAATAAAATCGAATAATCTAGTTACTGCCATTTTTCTTTTTTTAATTGATTTTAGTTTCTTATTCATTATTGAAAAATTACAAGGTGAATCATTTTCAATTATACTGGAATGCAATTAGTTTTCAAAATTTTAAAATAAAATTTACCCTGTACCTAATCACATTTGGAAAAATATGGCTTTTTTTGAATTAAAAAAAATTATTATTTTATAATCTTGAATTTTAGGTTATATAATTAACTGATGTTACGCAAAAAATATAATAATCTAGTTTCGAAAATATATTGAGTATTGAACGCTGAGTCGTGAATTCTTGACATTTGGGATATCGTGTAAATACAAACAGGTAATCAAATTATTTACATAATTTAATTACCTGCTTAGAACTACCTATCCGTTAAGTTCAATAAGTAATTGTTATTTAGGCATACTTTTAGGGTTCAATAAATCGTAAAATTGATTTAATTTTGGTAAAATAATAATTCTTGTTCTTCTATTCATTACTCTTCCTTCTGCGGTTTCATTTGATGCAAGCGTATTATATTCTCCTCTTCCAGCTGCAATCAATTTATTAGGGTCAACTCCATAATTATTCTGTAAAACCCTTACTACAGAAGTAGCACGTTTGACACTCAAATCCCAGTTGTCCTCAACACAAGAATTTTTAATCGGCACATTATCAGTATATCCCTCTACCATTACATCTACTTCTGGTCGAGATTTTACAATCTGAGCAATTTTCCCCAATACTTCTTGAGCACGTGGAGTGATATTAGAACTACCACTTTGAAAAACCATATTATCAGACAAGTTTACGAAAACAACAGTTTTGTCTACTTTGATGTCAATATCTTTATCTTCGATTCCATCTTTAAGAACACTTTTCAAATTAATCGCTAGTGCTAAATTAATTGAATCCGCTTTGGTTTTAGCCGCCTGTATCAGACGAATATATTTATCTTTAGATTCTAACTGTTGTAATGTCTCTTTGATATTCGCATTTGCAGATTGAGAAAGCACCGTCAAGTCACCTACTTGGGTCAACTGTTTATCTCTCAATTTTTTAGCATCTGCTAGCTGATCTCTGAGGTCTTGAATTTGCTCTTCTCTAAGTTTCAGAGAACTGTTGAGCGTTCGAACTTCACTTTCTCTTTTCACAAGGTTATCATTGCATGTAGAGAGCCTTGCCATTTGGGCATTCAAGTTTTCACCACACTCTCCAAGTTGTTTATTGGCTAAAGCTATATCACTTTCATAATTGGTTTTCATGGCAGCAAACTTCTTTTTGGTAACACAAGAAGTAGTCAAAAAAGTTAAAAAGCAAAAAGCGCAGACTAGTTTCAAAAATTGATTCATCAGTTATATGTTTTTAGAATTAAAAATTTATTGGCAAAAGTTACTTTCAGGAATGCGAATTAAATAAATTCAGAATTTCTGTGTAGCTTATTTGGGTCTTAGATTTTCTTTAAAAGAAGGAGTATTGTTGATACTGTAACTGATTTTAAAGAAAAAAATAAGGGCAAAATAAGCAGCCAAAATTCTGAATCTATTTAGTTCGTATTCCTTAGTTATGGGTAAGGAAACTTCCTATCAAAAAAAGGTCACACCTTATTTCTAATGGAATGTTTTCTCCCAAACGAAGTACTTTTTGAATTGTTCAATGAAAAAAAAATAAATATGAATTATTTTGGTGGGATGGGGGGTTTGAACTGTCTATAAAAAGAATGGAATCAATAAGAGACATGATTTTTAATTATTGAAAAGGCAATCCTTTGCACTCTTTCTTTAGCTTCCGAGATAGCTTGATGTAAGGTTACTCCTTCCTTTAAAATAGGTTCAATATCTCGAACACATAGTTTTTCTTTTTGTAAAATGTTTAATTCATCAGTTCCACAAATCACATCGACTGGTACATTTTTCTTTTTGCAAATGTCAGCAACACCTTTAACTACTTTTCCCTCCAATGTTTGAGCATCTAATTTCCCTTCTCCCGTGATAACTAAATCTACACCTCTTAATTTTTTTTCAAAATCCGTAATTCGTAAAATCGTTTGAATACCTGATTGGTTTTTTGCATTTAGAAAAATCATAGCTCCTGCACCGAGTCCTCCTGCTGCACCTGCGCCTTTGGTTGGAGAAATATCTTTTTGGAAATGTTCTTTTATCTTTTTTGAAAAATTACGCAAGCCTTCATCAAGTAATTCAACATCAGATGGAGATGCTCCTTTTTGCGAAGCATAAACATAAGCTGCTCCATTTTTTCCAAACAAAACATTTTCAACATCACAAACTACATTGACCTCGACTTTCGAAATATCAATTTTCACTTCCTTAGAATCAATGGAATGAATATGAATTAAATTCCTCCCTACAGGTGAAAGCAAATTATTTTCTTTATCAAAAAATCGAAAACCAAGTGCTGCTGCCATTCCTATGCCTGCATCATTAGTCGCACTTCCTCCAATGAATAAATAAATCTTTTTCACTCCTTTTTGAATCGCATCTAAAATTAATTCTCCTGTTCCAAATGTTGTGGTATGCATTGGATTGCGTTCTTCATTTTTCAATAATTGCAAACCAGAAGTGGCCGCCATTTCAATAAATGCGGTATCGTTATTTTTTTTATAAAAAAAAGAAATAGGTCGAAAGAGTGGATCATGAACTTCTACGTGAACAGTTTGTAAGTTCATTGTTTTTTCTAAAACATCAAGTGTTCCTTCTCCCCCATCAGCAAGAGGATGCAGAATCGTTTCTATTTTAGAATCAAATTTATAAATACCTTTTTGAATTGCTAGACAAACTTCGTCAGCAGTCAGAGAATCTTTGAATTTATCAGGTGCAATGAGAATTTTCAAAATTTATTTTAAATAAAAAAGCCACAAGGTGAGTATGTTATGAGATTTCCCAAATCTATCAAGTTTCGTTTCCACCTACTCATTTAGAGACTCACCTTGTGATTCTGTTATAGAAGATCAATCCAAATCAACATCAATATTATAACCTTTAATTACCACCTTTGGACTATTATCATTGGCATTATTCATTTTTCCTTTGATTGTTAATTGGCTGCCTCTTTCTGAAAAGAATCCTGCTTCCAAGTTATCTTCATCCACAGAAACATCAGCATTTTTTGCATCAACTTCTAGGATGTATTTTATATTTTCTAAAGGTAAATCGACATCAGAATTTTTACCAGTAATCTCTGCACCTTCAAAATCAGAAGAGATTCCATTCACGGTAAAGTCTCCATTATAATCATCTCGAATATGAATTCCTTTGACCAGTTGCCCAATATTGACATCCGTGTATTTACTGTTATCAAAAATCAAAATATCGACTTTTCCAAGCTCTACATCGTCTTCGTAACTTTTTCCAAAATCTAATTTATTCGCAGCACCTATATTAAAATCTCCATATTTACTATTCAAGGAAATATTGTTAGCTTTCCCAATTGTCCATTCACTTTCGTAACCTTTTATTTTTCCATCATTGAATTTTCCGATATTCCAATCTGAATATTTATCATCAATAATGATGTCTTTATCAACTTTACCTATTTCAAAAGTTCCTTCATAAGATTTAATATCAACACTTTTTACTTTTCCAAAAACATGTTTAGAATACTTGGTATCTAACTTAATATCACTCGCATTTCCCATATTCAAAACAGATTCATAAAGTATAAATTCAGCATCTCGAACATTTCCAATCTTTGCTTTTCCATATTTCAAATCAAGAAAAAAATCACCATCCACATTATCCGTATACACATTACCATTATAATTTTTCACTTTCACATTTGCCTTGATTTCTTCGATAGAAATATCATCGTATTTATTCGAAACTTCCAAGTTCACTCCATCAGGAATTGATATTTCTAAATCCATTTCCATCTCTTTGATTCCTCTAAATTCCTCGCCAGTATTTAAAGTAAGTCGACTTTTGCCATTGATGATTGACCAGTTTTTCATACTGCTATTGCTCACTAAAATAAAATTACCGCCTTCCTCTTTTTGACTCAATTCCATTTTAGAGATAAACTCATTGACATCACTTTCTCTCTTTCCTCGAACGGTTGCATCCAAACGTGCCACCACCTTTTTTCCTGTAGTTCTTTTAATACGAAGCTCTCCTTTTTGATGATTGATTTTAATTAGCGCACCTGGGCTAATTGAAAATGATTCATCGATACTTTTGGTTTGTTCGTATTGAGCCATCAATGAGGGAATCATCAATAGCATCCCGACCGCTAGGAATGAAGCCTTGATAAAGTTCCTTATAGTCAAAACCTTACATTGCAGGTTTTTCATTAATCCTTTTTTCATATTGTGATTTTTTTTCTATCTCTCTAGATAAGCGTTCTAAAATTCTAATTTTCCTCTCATAATATTTTTGCAAAACATTGACCGCACGTTCTTTGTCTGACATCGTCGGCAAGTCTTCTCGAAATTCATTATGAATGGTTTCTAACATTTCCAATTCATAAAAAATATCTTCATACTTTCGTCTGTCAATATTTTTAAATCCAATTTCTTCTTCTGTATCTGAAACGGTTTGGCGATAGCCAAGCTCTTCTTCGAAGTGAGGTACAAAATTTTGAGGTTCAGGAGTCGCGGCAACCTCTACCGTATTTTGTTTGTTATAAAAAAACCAACTCGCCATCATTAATAATGCAACCGAAGCTGCAATTGCATACATTTTCAAAAACCGATTGGATTGAACAACCTTGGCTTCAGATACAGGCGGAGCCAAATCCGCTTGGATGCTTTGCCAAAGCAAACCTTCATCCACCCTTTCGATGTGGTCGAATTCTGCCCGTTGTTCTTTAATTCTTTTTTCTAAAAAGTCCATTTTGATTAGTTATGATTGATGAACTATAAGTGATTAGTATTTGGACGAATAACGAATAACCAGTCACGAATCACTAAAAATCTAGTTCTACTTTAAATGTTTTTTAACGTTCTTAGTTCATTTGCCAAAAGTTGCTTTCCTCTTCGGTATTGGGTTTTAGAAGTTGACTCTGAAATATTTAAAATCGAAGCAATCTCTTGATGTTGATATCCTTCTAATAAATATAAATTCAACACCACTCGACATCCATCTGGCAATTTTTTAATCGCACCATGTACTTGCTGCATCGAAAATTCAGGATCAACTTTTTGTTCTTCTTGAATCAAATTCTTTCGCTCAAATTCCTCATTTTCCATAAACTTAATTTCCTTCCTTTGTCGAATAAAATTCAAAGTCGTATTCACCGTAATTCTTTTTATCCAAGCTCCCAAAGTTGACTCTTCTCGAAACTCACTTAACTTTTGAAAAACTTTTACAAAAACCTCTTGGATAATATCCTCCGCATCCATTCGGTTGGGTACCATCCGAATGACCGTATTGAACATCGCCTGTACATACTTTCGGTACAGTCGCATTTGAGCACGACTATCTCCCAGAAGGCTACGTCGAACCAGTTCTTTTTCCTCTATAGTGATTGGATTTTTCAAAGTTTGCACGAGTTGTTCTGTTCAAGTTATGATTAAAAGACGGGAGAAAAAATGAATAGTTGGAATTTTTGATTTTTTTTTTGAAAAATCAAAACGGTTGACGGACGTTCGCTTTGCTAACTTGACGGTAGACGGTCGCTGCGCTTGACGGTCCTCGAATTGTGGATCAACGATATTGTGAACCGTCAAGCGCAGCGACCCTCTACCGTCAAGTGTGCAAAGCGGACGTCCGTCAACCGTTTCTGACAGCAACCTGACTTTTAACTAAAATCAATATTTTTAAAAAGTGTGCGTTTTTATAAAAAAGGCTAATTTTGCAATATGAATACACAGATTTTAAATTTACTTTTTATAGTACTACTTATGGTAAGTATTGGAGCTTGTCAAAATGATAAGCCCGCTACCGCCTCCGACGATAATACAATAGGGCAACTGGGTTCAACTGGCATCGCTGCTATTGATAAACTTACGGCGCAAATCGCCGAAAATACAAGTGATCCCAATTTATTTGCAGCCAGAGCTCAAGCATTTTATGAAAATGAAGGGTATGATAATGCCATTCAAGATATGGCAATGGCAATGAAAATTGACTCTACCAATGCGGATTATCATCATCTGCTTTCAGAGATTTATTTGGATTATTATAAATCTAGAAGAGCATTGCAGACCATGCAACGGTGTGTATCATTGCATCCCAAACGGATTAAATCATTACTCTATCTTGCTGAAATCCAACAAATACTCAAACAATATGATGCTTCGATGAGCACGATTACCCGAGTTATGAGTCTTGAACCTAACAATCCTGAAGGGTTTTATATGATTGGTTTTAATCATATACTAATGGGAAATAAAAATATGGCCATTAAAAATTTACAAAAAACGGTTGACCTTAATCCCGATCATACTGATGCGTGGACGCTTTTGGGAAATATTTTTAATGAAGATAAAAATCCAATTGCTGAACAATATTATGAAAACGCAGTTGAATCTTCCCCCGATGATTTAGATGTTTTGTTCAATAAGGCTTCATATTTGCATAATAGTGATCGGTTAGATGAAGCTGCTCAAATTTTAAAACGAATTGTAAAAACGGATAAAAATTATGTCAATGCTTATCAAAGTTTAGGGATCATCTACATCGAAAAAGATTCGATGCAAAAAGCATATGAAAACTTTAATATAGCAGTTAATGTGGATCCTCAATTTGGTTTGGGTTATTATTATAGAGGCTACACTTCTGAAAGTTTAGGGCAGTTTCAGGCAGCTAAAGCAGATTATCAAAATGTTTTGAATTTTGATCCTGACTTTGAACGTGCTAAAACTGGAATGGCTAGAGTGAATGAGGCGCTTGCGAAAAAATAAAAAATAACTGTTCTTTAATTTTAAATCTCACGAACATGAAAAATTTAATTTACCTTTTTGTAATTGTATTGTTTTTTGGCTGCGCAAATAAAGATACTGCAAGTGCTGCCAAAGCAATAGAAGCTAAAACGCCTACTAAAACTGCTGCCATACAAACATCAACTCCAGCTGTTGCTGTTACAAAAAGAGATACCACTCCTCGTCCTAAAACTAGATATGTCCAAGATACTTCTCGACCAAAAAATAAAATTAAAGCAGATTTCCCTTTTGATATTGCAATGACTTTATCTGATCGAACTGAAGTGAATTCTGAGAAGGTTTTAGCTAAAAATGGTAAACCTACTATTTTATTATTTTGGCTAACGACTTGCTATCCTTGCCGTATGGAATTAAATGCTATCAAAACAAAATATGCAGGATGGAAAGAAGAAGCCGATTTCAATTTTGCAGTCATCTCTACTGATTTTCAAAAAAACTATGAAAGATTTATCAAAAGAGTAGCAAAAGAAAATTGGGCGTGGGACACTTATCATGATACGAATCGAGAATTTAGAAAAGTAATCCCTGGTGCTTTAAATGGTTTACCACAAACTTTTGTTTTTGATAAAAATGGAGAGATCGTTTATCATAAAAGAAAATATTCATCAGGGGATGAGGATAAATTATTTGATGTAGTAAAAGGACTTGCTGCCAAATAGCGGATTAAAGTATGGGAGATGATGAGTATTGTGTATTGGGACTTTCGAAAAAATTAGCACTCTAAACACGTATAATATATTGATTATCAATAATTTATAAAAAAATAATTCTACTTGGCAAGTAACGGTTAAACAATAACTTCCCGATTTGGACGGAATATTTTCTCCTCATTTTTTCATTTTAATTCAGTCAAAGTATCAACAATTATCCTTCATTAAAATAAAATCTGAGAAGAAAATATCTTCGTCTAAATCGGGAATTTATTATTTAACCATTACTAAAAGAAAAATTAAAAAAATATTTTCTACCTTTCGACTACCGATTTATAATTTCATATTTCCCAAAACAAAATGCTTACATGTGCGTAAAAAAAGCACCAACCTTAAAAATCGGTTGGTGCTTTATTTATTTATAACTTTTTATAACATTCCTTACGGAATATTTTTTAACACCTAAAAAAAACATCACTATGGCAATTATGAAAGTCATTGAAGTCTTATCCGAGTCTAAAAAGAGTTGGGAAGATGCAACAGCAAAAGGTATTGCAAGAGCAGGAAAAAATGTAAAAGGCATTAAATCTGCTTACGTTCAAAGTCAAAGCGCAGTAGTAAGTAACAATAAAGTTACTGCTTACCGTGTAAACCTTAAAGTTACTTTTGAGGTAAAGTAAATCTTTGATTTAGTGATGAGTTATAAGTGATAAACTATGAGTTTCAAAGCTCATTATTTATCACTCATAGCTCATCACTTCTATCTTGCCATTCTCGCTTGCATCATTTCTGCGTACGTCTGATATTTTAATTTTTTATCAGAACTGATTACAAAAAGTTTTCCTTCCTTCTCTGTTTCAATTTTTAAATCTTTAACATCTTGAATAATTACAAACGCATCTTGTTCTGCGATTTCATTATTCAGTTTTACATTCCCATTCATCACATAGATCGAATAGATTTTTTCAAGGTCTAATGTTTTTTCAAAAACTCCTTTTCCAAAATCCCATTCTGAAATATTCATTCCAGCGGCATCCATCGTAAGTGGGGCACCATCACCTGAATAAGTTTTAATCGTAATTCCATTTTCCGTTTTTACGGGAAAATCTTCATGGCGATAATCATTATAACTTGCTTCTTGTTCAAGTGTTTTATTCAAATTTGGATCTACCCATATCTGAAACATGACCGCATCTTGTCCCATGTGTTCTGCATGGCTAATTCCTTTTCCAGCTCGAATGATTTGCGCATCACCTTTGTGCAAAGGTTTCCAATCATTGAGTTGAGTATCAAAATGTCGAATCGTTCCATTCAATACAAATGACATAATTTCAAAACCTTGATGTGGATGTAATCCAATCGTACTTTCTTTTTTTGCTTCAGCATAGGCCCAATAAAATAAGTTAGAATAAGGTTTGCCCTCTCCCCCATCTTGTGGAAATCCGATAGGTTTATTTTCTATGATTTCACCACCATTGAATGCACCGTAACCTTGCTTGGATTTAGGAATAATTTGAATTGACATATCTAAAATTTTAAGTTTTTTGCAAAATAGATGTATATACATGAATTAACAACTTTTAAATAAAAAAGTTTTTAGGACTAACTTTTCTACACATTCTAAATCATTTTTTGAATATTAGCAAAAACCCTTATTTTTGCACCCTTTAAAGAACTTTTCCCAAAAGAAAATCGTAAACAAAGACAATTTATTCAAATAGATGTGAGATTGTGAGTAATGAGTAATGAGATTTTCGAAAGTCTCAATTCACAATACCCAAAATCCTACTACAAAAAAAAGACGATGATAAAAATTACTCTTCCAGATGGTAGTGTTCGTGAATATGAAAAAGGAACATCTGCTATGCAAGTTGCCCAGTCCATCAGCGAAGGATTGGCACGTAACGTACTTTCAGCTAAAGTGAATGGTGAAGTGTGGGATTCCATGCGACCAATTGATGAAGATTCGACGGTGCAGTTACTGACCTGGAATGATAAGGAAGGGAAAAAAACCTTTTGGCATTCATCAGCACATTTGATGGCAGAAGCATTGGAGGCAGTTTATCCTGGTATCAAATTAGGAACTGGACCTGCCATCGAAAATGGGTTCTATTATGACGTAGATGCTGGCGACCAAAAAATCTCTACGGATGATTTTAAAAAGATAGAAAATAAAATGTTGGAATTGGCTCGACAGAAAAATGATTTTGTTCGTCAAGATATTTCAAGAGCGGAGGCATTGAAGTTTTTCCAAGACAAAGGAGATGAATACAAAATTGAGTTGATTGAAAAACGTGGCGAGGACGAAGCATTGACACTTTACACTCAAGGAAATTTTGTGGATTTATGTCGAGGGCCACACATGCCTAATACTTCAAAAATCAAAGCCGTCAAATTGATGAAAGTGGCTGGTGCCTACTGGCAAGGTGATGATACTCGAAATCAAATGACTCGTATCTACGGTATTTCTTTTCCAAAGAACAAAGAACTAACAGAGTATTTACATATGCTGGAGGAAGCGAAAAAACGTGACCACCGTAAGCTAGGTAAAGAAATGGAGTTGTTTATGTTTTCTGAAAAAGTAGGTGCGGGACTTCCGATTTGGTTACCAAAAGGAACTGCGTTGAGAACTCGTTTGGAGGACTTTTTAAAGAAGGAACAAATCAAACGAGGGTACAAACCAGTTATCACTCCACACATCGCAAAGAAAGAATTGTATATAACTTCTGGTCATTATGAAAAATATGGAGAGGATAGTTTTCAGCCCATTCATACGCCAAGAGATGGCGAAGAGTTTTTATTAAAACCAATGAACTGTCCACACCATTGTGAGGTGTTTGGAAATCGTCCAAGGTCGTATAAAGAACTGCCTTTACGAATTGCGGAATTTGGAACAGTTTATCGTTATGAGCAAACTGGTGAACTACATGGACTGACAAGGGTAAGAGGTTTTACTCAAGATGATGCTCATATTTTTTGTACGCCAGATCAGGTGAAAGCGGAATTCTTAGATGTGTTAGATTTGACATTGCATGTCCTGAAAAAATTTAGTTATGAAAATGTAACTGCTCAAATTTCATTGCGCGATCCAAATAACAAAGAGAAATATATTGGCTCGGATGAGCTTTGGGATAAAGCTGAACGTGCGATTATCGAAGCTACTCAAGAGGTTGGTTTAGAAACAATTACTGAATTAGGAGAAGCTGCATTTTACGGACCGAAGTTGGACTTTATGGTTAAAGATGCTTTGGGTCGTAGCTGGCAATTAGGTACTATCCAGGTGGATTACACTTTGCCTGAGCGATTTGAATTGGAGTACGTGGGTGCGGATAATGAAAAGCATCGACCTGTGATGATTCACCGTGCACCTTTTGGAAGTATGGAAAGATTTATGGGCGTGCTGATTGAGCATTGTGGTGGTAAATTTCCATTGTGGTTGGCACCTGAGCAATTTGCAATTTTGCCATTGAGTGATAAGTATAATGAGTATGCTTACAAGGTTCAAGATACTTTGGCACTTCATGATATTCGAGGAATCATTGATACTCGTACGGAATCTATTGGTAAAAAAATTAGAGACAACGAGGTGAAGAAGATTCCTTTTATGTTGATCGTTGGAGAGAAAGAGCAAGAGGCTGGAACGGTTGGTGTACGGAAGCAAGGGGAAGGTGATGTTGGAGCGATGGCTTTGGATGATTTTGTGAAATATTTTCAGGAGCAATTGTAGTT
>CAKZSH010000163.1 GCA_937918905.1 uncultured Saprospiraceae bacterium | reverse complement strand
AAGGCTTCTTTTTCAATATGATTTCGCTTCGCTATGAAAAAATGAAGCCGTACCGAAGGGTATGCCTTAATTTTTTCATTTCCTCATATTAAAAAATAATCTCTTCATACGGGTAGGTTATTTAATTCCTACTCCCTTAATGATAAAGTAATGTTAATACTACAATTTTTGTAAAACCACATAAAATCATCTAGAGCCTGATTCTTTAATTTGAAATTGAATTTTATATCCAAGAATTTTTTCCCTTAAAATTATTCGACTCAAAAGTTGATCGTTTTTTTCCTTGCCGAAAGGCAAAGAAAAAAGGCTCCCCTTTAGGGGCTGGGGGCTTAATTATTTCTTACTTTTGCACCGTGGCAAGAATATTAGGCATAGATTACGGTACCAAGCGAGTAGGAATCTCCGCAACTGATCCATTACAAATCATTGTAAATGGATTGACAACCGTTCCTACATCCGAGATATTTGAATTTTTGGAAAATTATATGAAAGAGGAAGAAGTAGAATGTATCGTAGTTGGGGAGCCCATGCATGAAGATGGAAGTCCTGCTCAAATAGCCCATTTAGTAGTTGGATTTATTAGAAAAATAAAAAAACTTTATCCAGATATAAAAGTTGATACTCAAGACGAAAGATATACTTCACGTGAGGCAAAAGAAATTATTTTGCAAAGCGGAATCAAAAAAAAGAAACGTAGAGATAAAGGTTTAGTAGATGAAGTAAGTGCAGTATTAATTTTACAAGATTATTTGGGACATCGTTAATTTCTAAGGCAAATACACCAAAGCTAAATCGCATGTATTTATGTGTATAAGTATATATGTGTTAATGTTGTCGAATATTTTTGATTGATTTTTTATAAGAAAACATTCATTTTGGGGTGACCTTCATATACACATTAACACCTATACACATGGTGAAGTTGGGTTTAGTGCGTTTGCCCTAATTGATTTCAAAAATTCATTTTATATCAATGATTTTACCTATTTATGCTTACGGTCAACCCGTATTAAAAAAAGTTGCAGAACCTATTGCTCCTGATTATCCAGAATTACAAGAACTACTTGAAAATATGTGGGAGACCATGTATAATGCTCAAGGCATAGGATTGGCTGCCCCTCAAATTGGTTTGCCGATTCGAATATTTTTGATTGATACCCTTCAGTTGGAAGATGGCGATGGGACTGGGGAGACCAATGGCTTGAAGCAAGTTTTTATCAACGCTCAAAAAATAGAAGAAGGAGGAAAACTTTGGGATTATGAAGAAGGCTGTTTGAGTATTCCAGATGTGAGAGGTGACGTAAAACGTCCTGCTCAAATTAGATTAAGATATTGTGATGAAAATTTTGTGGAGCATGAAAAAGTCTTTTCTGGAATGATTGCGAGGGTAATCCAACATGAATACGATCATATTGATGGTATTTTATTTACAGAATTATTGAAGCCTCTCAAAAAACGGAGAGTGAAACGAAGACTTGAAAATATTAAAAAAGGACAAATAGAGCCTGATTATCGAATGCGATTTATTAGATAATAAATGATTCAGGATTATGGATATGGATGTCCTTTTAACGTGAAATTAAATTGAAGCAAAACACGGTTTTCGGCCATCTTGAATCCTTAATCCTTAATTTTGAATCAAAAAAAAGTGCTAATTATTTCTCTTTCCCCTCCTAATCAACAATCCCTAATTCTTGAGAAACCTCTTTAATTTTACTATCTTTGTTTAAGCAGGAAAAAAACCATATTGACTATTCTAAAAAGTTCTACTTTCCCCTCCTTAGCCGTTTTATACAAAATCTCATAACTGACCTTAATTTTTTTTACGCTAGTTTATTTCTGATATAACTTATTGTATATCAATGAGTTATTTTTTTTAAATGGATGATTGCTTGAAAATGTAAAATCAATTTTCAAGCCTTAAAGAAATCGAATACACAATTATTATGGCGATTGCACCCGTACAATTTACACTTCTAAAAATAAGGATTCAAAGATATTTGATTGCCTTTTTTATGATATTTTTCTCCTTCACTATTTCTGCACAACCTTTAATAGAATGGTCGAAAGGCTTGGGTGGAACACTTAATGATATTCCACATGCTTCCATTAATAATCCTGATGGTAGTTTTGTGATTGCAGGACAAAGCACTTCTTCCGATCAAGATATTGACGATAACAAAGGTGGATTTGATCTTTGGATTACTAAGTTAGACAATGGGGGAAATTTGGTTTGGGAAAAAAATTATGGCGGGTCAGCTGATGAGTATGCTTTGGATCTTCAGCAAACTGCTGATGGTGGATATATCTTGACAGGAGGAACAGGGTCAAATGATAATGACATCAATGAAAATTTTGGAAAAATAGATTTATGGGTACTTAAACTAGATGCTGCTGGAGACTTGGAATGGTCTAAAACTTTTGGAGGGGCAGGAATAGATATTGGAACGGGTTTGACTGTTTTATCGGATGGATATATGATTGCAGGTTGTACAGGATCAGCAGGAGAACCAAATATTTCTCCTGGATATGGAGGTAATGAATATTGGGTTTTAAAAATAGACTTTGATGGAAATTTGATTTGGGAAAAAACCTATGGCGGAAAAAGACATGATGCTGCCAAATCAATTTTACCAACTGCTGATGGTGGATTTATAATAGGAGGAAATACATGGTCAGCGGATGGAGACATCATTTCTAATCATGGGCATAGTGATGCTTGGATCATTAAAATCGATGCAAGTGGATTGTTACAATGGTCTAAAACTTATGGCGGTGAAACTGCCGATCATATGAATAGTCTTACTCAATCGGATGATGGAAATTATACTTTAGCAGGTTCAAGAGGGGAGATGGATTTTATAAATGATGGATTATTTGGAAGATACGATGAACAATTTTGGATATTAAAATTTGATCCAAGTGGTCAACAAATTTGGGAAAAAACTTATGGCGGTGAAAATTACGATGAGGCAACATCTATCGAGACTACAATTGACGGAGGTTACATCATAGGCGGTTGGGTTCGATCTGTGGATGGACAGTTTTTTACTCATAAAGGAAATAAAGATGCATGGTTTGTCAAAACAAATGCTGCTGGTGAAGAAGAATGGTCGCAACTTATGGGTGGTGCCGAAAATGAAATTGTGAAATCTATCACCCAAGCAAATGATGGTGGATACTTAATGGTAGGATATTCTAACTCTATTTTTATTGATACTATTTTCAACAAAAAAGGTTTTGAAGATTGGTGGGTGGTAAAATTTGGAGGTTCAGCAGTAAATGTTGACATAGGAGATAATATAACTGTATGTAAAAATGAACCTTTTACACTTGATGCATATATTTCTACTTGTGATTGTACTTACTTATGGAGTGATGGTAGCACAGATTCGATTCGACAATTGACATTGACAGAAACTACACCTTTTTCAGTAACCGTAACTGATGAGGCAGGGCTAGAAGGAATTGATATGGCAACTGTTTTTGTTTCGACACCACAGGTAGATGTCAATGCTCAAGATGTTCAATGTAATGGATATGGAAGTGGTTTTTTAGGATTGATTCCTTATGGTGCATTTTATACTTATGAATGGAGTACAGGTGAAACAACTCAAGATATTTTTAATCTTCAGCCAGGAACTTATACTTATACGGTGACTGATGGAAGTGGTTGTACCTTAGTGGATGAAGCCATTATCATGGAACCTGCACCAATTTCGATAGCAGATAATATTACGGAAATAGATTGTTATGGAGGATCGACAGGAAGCATAGATTTGACCGTTGATGGAGGTGTTGGAGGATTTGAATATGAGTGGTCATCTAGTGAAATGACTCAGGACATTTATAACTTAACTACAGGAGGATATACGGTTACTATTACGGATGGTAATGGTTGTATCAGGGTGCAAGATTGGGTGGTGAATCAACCTCCTACAATTGATGTAGGAGTCAGTTTGATTCCTACTTTATGTTTTGATAGTGAAAATGGAGGTGCGCAAATCAATACTAATGGAGGTGTAGGAAACTTTACTTACGAGTGGAGTAATGGACAAATGACTGAAAATTTAACAAATGTTGGAACAGGAACTTATACGTTAACCGTGACTGATGGCAATAATTGTGAAGTCATAGAAATAGTACAAGTATCAGCTCCCAACGAAATTATTATTCAAGAAACGGTGCTAGATGCTACTTGTGCTGGAAATAATAATGGAACTATTACCACCTCGGTAACAGGAGGAAGTGGACAGCATCAATATCATTGGAGTACGGGAGCAACTACTCCTAATATATCTCAACTAAGTTCAGGAACTTACTCACTAACTGTTACAGATGGTAACGGATGTGAAAAAATAAAAGAGATGGTAGTAAGCCAAAATACGGATATTCAAATTGCAGCAATGATTACGGAAGTATCTTGTTATGAAATCATGGATGGCGCTATTGATATTAATGTAAATGGAGGTGCAGGTGGGTTTACCTATGAGTGGAATACTGGACAAACAACTCAAGATCTTACGGGGATAAATGGTGGTGGTTATATTGTTACAGTAACAGATAATAATGGATGTGAAGAAGTTCAATTATTTATTATTGATACACCTGATTCGATTTCTTTAGTTTCTGTAGTCGTTGAGCCAAACTGTTTTGGGAACTCAGATGGAATGATTGCAACAACAGCGGCTGGTGGTAATGGAGGATTTGAATACAGTTGGGATAATTCTACTGATGGGCCAATGCTTGAGATGATAAGTGCAGGAGTTTATACGTTAACCGTAACCGATGCAATGGGATGTGAGTTAGTTGAGTCCTATACACTTACGGAACCCGAAGAACTTGTCATTAATTCTACAGTTTCTGATGTGTCTTGTTTTGATGGTAATGATGGAGCGATTGAAGTAGATATAAGTGGTGGAGTAGGAGGTTATATGATTGATTGGAGTACTGGCGCAAACTCAGATTTGACTACTGGGAATTATAACATTATAGTTACAGATATGAATAATTGTGTAGTTACTCAAAACTTTTTTATCGATCAACCTGACATTATTGAAGTTACGATTCAATCTACGAATCCAATTAATGGTAATGATGGAGCAATATCTGCGACGGCAACAGGAGGAACTCCTCCCTATGATTTTAGTTGGAATGATGGAGCATTGATGGGAACTGAACTTTCAGATTTAATCGGAGGTACTTATGATTTAGTAATGACGGATGGTAATGGTTGTACCTATGAACAAACTGTAGTATTACAAACGACAAGTACAACAGATTTAAAAAATCTTCAAAAATTTGAAATTTTCCCCAATCCAAATGATGGTACTTTTTTCCTACAATTAGAATTTGAAAAAAGAGAAAATATTGAAATCGTATTAACGAATGAACTAGGGCAAACACTTCAATCCTTCCGTCGTGATGGAGATTATTTTCTGGAAAAAAATACCATGACGCAATTATCGGCAGGTATTTATTTTATTATGGTAAAAACGGAAAATGGTGTGGCCGTAAAACGATTGTTGGTTCAATAAGAATTTTTAATCAAAATCAAAATGTTAATCAAAATCAAAAAACGAATAATGGTGAATGTACATTATTCGTTTTTTGATTTTGATTGAATCATGATTGTTCTGAAAGATAATACAACTCAGAACAATTTTCACGCGTCAATATTTTTTGAGCAACAGTTTGAATTTCTTGAGGAGTAACTTTTTGATAAACATCAGCTTCAGAATTAATCAATTCTGCATCGCCTAATAATTCGAAGAAAGCTAAATTAATTGCTTTGTTTAAAATATTAGCTTCCGAAAACTCCAATGCACTTTCCACTTTATTTTTAATTTTTTGCAATTCTCTTTCTTCTACCAATTCATTTTTAATCAATTCTATTTCTCTCCAAACTGCGGCTTCCGCAGTTTCTACAGAAATACCTTTCGCTGTTTTTCCTTCAATTACTAATAAACCAGGATCGATGTAGCCCGTAATGTAAGCATCAATTTGAGTAAATAATTGTTCATCTTTCATCAGTCGCTGATACAATCGTGAAGACCGACCATTTCCCAAAATATCTGATAACAAATCAATTGCATAATATTCTTTCTCAATTCTACCAGGAGTATGGAATACCATATAAATAGCATCAGTAGGAACATTCGCTTTATTGATGAGTTGGCGAAATTCATGTTGTTCAGGTTCTTGTGGAATTTGTCGTTGCGGAACATCACCTTTTGGAATGTCTCCAAACCATTTTTCAACCAAATCCTTTGCATGCTCCAAAGTGATATTTCCTGCTAACACTAAAATTGCATTATTGGGCCGATAATATTTGTGGAAGAATCTTTTCACATCATCCAATGTCGCATCTTCCACATGTTTTGGTATTTTTCCAATGGTAGGATAGCGGTACGGATGTACTTTGTAAGCCAAATTAGAAAGGTGATGCCACACATCACCATAAGGTTGATTAAGACAAGTTTCTTTAAATTCTTCGACTACAACTTTACGTTGCACTTCTAAATGTTTTTCACTAAAATTCAAATTCATCATTCGATCCGACTCCAACCAAAGTACCGTTTCCAAATTTTCTACAGGTACGGTATCATAAAAATTAGTGATGTCATTATTGGTGAATGCATTACATTCGCCACCCGCCATTTGGATAGGATCATCGAAGTCAGGAACATTTTTGGAACCACCAAACATTAAGTGTTCGAAGAGGTGAGCAAAGCCAGTTTTGTCAGGTGACTCATCACGAGCACCTACATTATATAAAATATTGACTGCCGCCATTGGAGTACTTTTGTCCTCATGTACAATAACTTGCAATCCATTATCTAAAGTAAACCTTGAAAATTCGATCATAATTTTTATGTATCCAATTCATAAAATGACCTACCTCTGCCGGCAGGCAGGCTTCAAACCATCTTATGAAAATATAATTTTATAGTATTGAGATTATGAGTAATGTGAATGGCGATAGTGTGCCTTAATACCCAATACTTCAACCTCATATCTTTTTAAATTAATCCTGCAAAAATACCTTTTTTAAAATAAAAAAATACCTCCATACACCAAAAATAAAAATCGCTACATCTCTACTCATACAAGCTTACCCGCAATCTTGATTTTCTAAAATCAAGAACGCCATAGGGGAAATTTAATTTCATAAAAAATATCATTTTGTTGTTCTGATGTCAATCATCAGTCAATCAACTAATGCCTTTTATCAAAAATAGATGGAATATTTTTTTTGTAAAAATCTAAAAATCAACGAGTTATGAAAAGACAAGACATTTCTAAATTAAAAAAGAATTACGCGCTTAATTTTAAATTAGGTTTAATTCTCGCATTGGCTTTTGTAGTGATGGCTTTCAATTATACTTCCAAAGACAATCGATTAGAAACGATCATTGAGGAACCAGTTTTTGTGGTAAAAGATATTGAAATGATCCGAACGCCTTACAAAAAGAAATTACCTCCACCTGCTTTATCGCTTACGGATAAAACCGAATTGGTGGAAGAAGTAACGATCCCTGATGAAACAGAAATAGAACCAGAAACTATTCCATTAGAAATTGAGGATGATTTACCTTTTGATTTTGGAGAGGAAAATGGAATAGTTGTCGAAGATGAAATTGAACCAGAGGTAGACGAAGAACCACTTGATATTTTGATCGAAGAACCTGTTAGAGATTTTGCGGAGTACATGCCTAGTTTTGGAAATTGCGATGTTACGTTAAGCAAAGAGGAATACAAACAATGTTCTGATGCAGCAATGTTACAATATTTTGCAAAACAAATTCAATATCCTGCCACAGCAAGAGAAAATGGAATTCAAGGAAGAGTGATTTTAAAATTCATAATTGATGAAAATGGAAAAATTACTAATCCAAGAGTACTTAAAGGTGTAGCAGGTGGATGTTCACAAGAAGCACTTCGGGTGCTCAACAGTATGCCTAAATGGAAACCAGGAAGACATGGTGGTAGAAATGTAAAAGTGAATTTCACACTACCAGTTTCTTTTAGATTGCAATGAGATTTCTACGTAAAAACAATGTTATATTTTTTT
>CAKZSH010000162.1 GCA_937918905.1 uncultured Saprospiraceae bacterium | reverse complement strand
AGTCGGATTTACATCCGACGGCTAAGAAGAACAAGCTCAAAGACACACATTCATGAACACTCCTCTCTGTTTCTATTTTTCCCAGCCTACGGCAGGCAAGTGCGAAAAATAGAAGCAGAGTCCGCAAAGTCTTTCATCAGGAACACTTTAAATCTCTGCATCTTTGCTCATTTTTATTTTAATAAAATCCTCTGCGCGCTCAATAAGGTATTCGACAAACTCTGTGTCTCAGCGTCTCAGCGTTGAAAAATTCAAAATATTTCGTGCGTAATCTTTTTTGCTTAACATCAGTTACTAAACAAAACTCAACAGATTTTTTTCCAAAAATATAAATAGTTATTGGGTTAATCGTTATTAGGTTATTAGTAACTTTACGTTAATTCGAAATAACTTAATAACCGATTAACTCAATAACTTATTCGTCGAATCCATTCCTTTTTCATTCGGTATTCCCCAATTTTATCCCTAATTTTGCGCAATTACCAGTTTTGAATTTTTATAACTTTCAAAATGAAAAATTAAACACACTAGGCAAGTACCACACATTAATTAATTGGGTGAAATTTTTCAATTAGATTTTTTCGATAGCTTTTATTACAAAAATTATTGCATACCCTACGGTACGGAATTATTTTTTAATAAAAAATAGCGGAAAAAGATATTTAAAAATCACCCAATTAATTGATGTGTGGTACTTACAAACACTAATATTACATTCAATTTAGTATGGCGAGAAAAAAACGTAAGGGACAACTATCTTTGGATTTAGCGATTAAAGACGAACGGATCTTCAAATTATTAGGGCTCCTTTGCATTTTCATTGCGTTATATCTATTCATTGCATTTACTTCCTATTTATTTACTTGGCAATTGGATCAATCGCACGTGCTGCGACATTCTTGGGGATTCTTAAGTGAAAGTGAAATTGGTGCTGCCAATTGGTTAGGAAGATTGGGTGCGATAGTTTCCAATATGTTTTTCTATTGGGGATTCGGTTTACCTTCCTACATCTTTGTTTTTATTTTGGCGAGGATGGGAATAAGCATTATTAAGCAACGTCCCTTTAATGAAAACGTCTCCATGCTGTGGAATGGATTTATCTTGTTGTTATTTTCATCTATTCTTTTTCATTTTATTTTTAGAGGATATGGATTTCCGTATGGGGGTGCTTTTGGAAAAGAAACCACAGAATGGTTATTGAAATTTATGGGAAGTGTAGGACTGATTGCATTATTAATATTTGCAGGTTTTACGGCTTTCATTTGGTTAAATAATCCAAACTTCAATGAACTCACTGTTGAAAAAGTAATTCAAGATATTCGATTCTTTTTTGAAGATTTATTTAGCGGTAGAATTTTTTCAAGAAGAAAAAGAAGAAAACTTTCTCCTTCCACAAATACTGCGGAAAGAAAAACTTCTTCATCAGGTGGTTTGCTTCCTCGAAAACCAGATGCAGGAGATTTATCGCCTCCTACTCTTGAAGTAAATACTGCTGCTGCGGGAGCAGCTTTGGCCGCTGGAGCAGGTATTGCTGGCAATCTTGCCCCAACGGATGCTCCTTCAATTACTCCACCTGCTATTGACGATAAAGGTCAAATTGCTTTAGACTTAGCCAAAAAGAAAAGAGAAAAACCTCAAACGCTTAATCCAGGTGAAGGTGAATTGGAAATCACTCCCCCAACTCCGACTCCAACTATTCCTGATGATGAACCTACTGAAAAACCAACTACGGTAACTTCCAATTATGCGGAGACCACTTTGGATATTCAAACGGATAATCAAATCCATACTGAGCCTTACGACCCAACGTTAGATTTATCTTCATACGAACATCCTGTAAGTTCATTGTTAGATGATTACAATGATCAAAATTTTGAGATTGATCGACAAGAGTTAGAACAAAATAAAGATCAGATTATCGAGACTTTGTTAAACTACAAAATCGAGATTGTTAAAATAAAAGCGACTATCGGACCTACCGTAACGCTTTACGAAATTGTTCCAGCTCCAGGTATTCGTATTTCCAAAATTAAAAACTTGGAAGATGATATTGCTTTGAGTCTTTCTGCAAAAGGGATTCGGATTATTGCACCGATTCCAGGGAAAGGAACAATTGGTATCGAGGTCGCCAATAAGAATACTCAAATCGTTTCTTTAAAAGGACTTTTACAATCCGATAAATATAAACGAGCTAAAATGGATTTACCTATTGCATTAGGTAAAACTATTCAGAATGAAGTATTCGTTGCCGACTTGGCAAAGATGCCTCACTTGTTGATAGCAGGTGCAACGGGTCAAGGTAAGTCTGTTGGTATTAATGTTATTTTAATGTCTTTGTTGTATAAAAAACACCCTTCGCAAATCAAACTTGTTTTGATTGACCCTAAGAAGGTGGAGCTTTTTCCATACAGCAAAATCGAAAATCATTTCTTAGCCTATCTTCCTGGGTTGGATGAACCTATCGTAACGGATGTAACCAAAGTAGTGCATACCTTGAATTCATTGATGATTGAAATGGATACACGATATGATTTATTGAAAAAAGCACGTGCTCGAAATATTCGAGAGTACAATGATAAATTTGTTCAACGAAGGTTGAATCCTAACAAAGGGCATAAGTTTATGCCATTTATTATTTTGGTAGTAGATGAGTTTGCAGATTTGATTATGACTGCTGGAAAAGAAGTGGAATTACCAATTGGACGTTTGGCACAATTGTCAAGGGCGGTAGGTATTCACTTAATTATCGCTACTCAACGACCTTCGGTAAATATTATCACAGGGGTTATCAAAGCCAACTTCCCTGCTCGTATTGCATTTAAAGTAACTGCAAAAGTGGATTCAAGAACCATCTTGGATACAGGTGGTGCGGATCGTTTGATAGGACGTGGAGATATGTTGTTATCGTATGGAAGTGATTTGGTTCGTTTGCAATGTGCATTTGTCGATACGCCTGAGGTGGAAAGGGTGATTGACTATATTGGCTCCCAACGAGGGTATGCTACACCGTTCTTTTTACCTGAATTTCATGGAGACGATGATGATTCCAATAAGCCAGGTGCAGTCAATACCAAAGACTTAGATGATAACTTTGAAGATGCAGCTAGATTGATTGTTCAAAATCAACATGGCTCTACTTCTATGATACAAAGAAGACTAAAATTAGGATATAATCGTGCTGGTCGTATTATGGACCAATTGGAGGCTTTAGGGATTGTGGGCCCGAGTGTAGGGAGTAAAGCTAGAGAAGTTTTAATATATGATGAGGTTGAATTGGAACGGTATTTGGAAGATATTAGAACTAGGAAATAGGAGGCAACTTCGTGATAAATTCACGAGGCCACAACCTGGTAAATCGACGATTTACTGGGTTTTTTTATGCCCTCTTTACAAATTATGAATGATTGAATTATGAATGAATCGAAAAACCTTGAACTACCATTTTTGATTTATTCTATTCAGCATTAACTATACAACGAGTACACGAGTCAAGGTTTTGACTCGTCTGTCACTCATACTTTTGAATAATTTCATCTAGCCAACTTTTATTGGCAATCGGCTCGACATTTTGTAACAATTCATTTACCTTTTCTTTTTTTTGTAAAAACACCTTTCCACGTTTGTGTTTTAACTGATACATTTTTTTGACAATTTTTAAAAAATTAGCATTTGCTTCCTTCCGATATTTGCTTAAATCTTTACTTCGCAAAATATATTTTTTAAACGCTTCGATGAGTGCGTAAAAAGCTTCCTCTTCATTTAACTCATAGTAACTTTTGAGTTGAATAATTTTTGCACCTAAGTGATAATTCGTATCTGTAAATTCTACGTCTTGCAACTGTAACAACGTATTTCGATAATCCCCTTGTGCATGATAAAGTGTTGCTAAATTATAGGCGAGGGCATTTTCTCTTTCTTTGGCGATGAGGGTATTTTGATATTCGTAAATGAATTTTTTGGTCCAATTAAAATCTTTGAGTCGAATACCTGTGGTTACAATATTTTTATAAGTCCATTGCGAAAGGTAGCCATCAAGGAAAATGATTTTTTGTTGTAAAAGAACTTTGTAGAGTTCGAGAATTTCTTTGTAGAAAAACTCTTGTCCGCTATTTATTTTTTTTATACAAAAATTCAAAGCGTAATTATAGAGTGTAAATAATTCTTCTTTTGGAAAAACAGGGTAATGCTTTTCCAATATTTTTTTTAAATCAAAATAATGCGACTCCTCCCCTCTGCCTTGCAACATTTGTAATGTTTTAAAATAAACTTGAAGTGCAGGATAATTTTCTAAGTGTTTATTTTTTTTACAAAAATCCAAAATCTCATCTAAGAAATGACATTGGTAATGTGCATTGATGACGATGTTGCGACTGACCATGTTGCAGGCAATATGTAACTTATTGATAAAATAACTGAGGTCGAGGGAATCACTTTCGATTTGAAGATTTTCGTCGTATTGTCGTTTCACTTTAGTTTGAACATATTGGTCGAGTTGGCTATAGAATTCTTTTTTTCCAGAAAAAAATTCAAAACTCCGTTCCGTTTCTTTTTCTTCTAATTGTCGATACCTTCGAGTTACTCTTTCAAAATGTTGCGGTTCATCTTTTTGAAAAAGCTCTTTGAGTAGATATTTTTTTTGTAAAATCTTTTGTTGGGAAAAGTGTTGCTGCGCTAAAAAATCATACAATAATTGTAGAAAATCTGAAATGACATTATTAATTTGTAGTTCATTATAATCCTTGCTAGGATATAATTTTTCAAAAACCTTTCTTTTATCCAAATTCTCCGATTCAAAATTTGGTGCATTTTTAAATACTGTTTCACCTAGCTGTTGCAGTCTTTGATTTTTATTAAAAAATGGAGAAAAGATAAATTCCTGAAATTTCCTCAATTCAGTTGAAGACAATTTTTTTAATAAAGAAACCAACTTTGTATTTCTCATAAATGAAGATTTTCAATCAAAATCAAAATGTCAATCAAAATCAAAAACTACAATGGTGAAAACACAATATTCGATTTTTAATTTTGATTGCCATTTTGATTTTGATTGATTTTTAATGAATAAGTCTATTTTTATAAAAAAGAAATATAGTTTTCTTTTTTATACTTTCTATAAATTTCAAAAATAAACACTAAAAACCTAATATTTGCAACAAAAAAATTCAAAATAGCTATTTGACTACTTCTATAAATGCTTCACTTTGTACTTTTTATTCGAGACTCAAGGAACTACATTTGTAATGTGAGATATGCACATTTACCTTTTTTAAATAAATAGTTTATGAAAAAGCTACAACTACTAATTTTATTCTTACTCTCTTTTACATTTGTACATGCTCAAATCAATGCTGATTTTAGTTTTGCAAAAGATTGTGGAGGATTAAGCGTTGACTTTACCGACCAGTCCACTTCCAATGGAAATATTATAACTTGGGTATGGGACTTTGCTGATGGAAATATTTCCACTTGGCAAAATCCTTCACATATTTATACGATGACTTTCGATTATAATGTTTGCCTGACTGTTACTGATGACCTAGGGCAAATGGATACATTTTGCGATACTGTAGAAATTACATTTACGAATGGGCCTGATTGTATTATTGATCCTAATGTACCTGTACTAGATTGTACAAATAGTACAGCGACTCTGGATGGCAGTCAATCTAGTTCTGGCCCCAATATTTCTTACCAATGGACAACTAACAATGGAAATATTCTTTTTGGAACTGAAAATGTTACTAACCCAATCATTGGTGCAACAGGTAGCTATACTCTCTTTGTAACAGATTCTTCTACTGGGTGTAGTTCTCAAGCAACTGTTACCGTTACAGGAGATAGTGATTTTCCAGTAGCAAATGTACAGTTATCCAACCTGCTTACCTGTGCCAATCCAACTGTAACATTGATAGGTACAGGTGCTTCCTCTGGGCCTGAATATAATTACAAATGGAAACTAGGAAATACCACCCTTTCGACAAATCAATCAATTACGGTAAGTACTGCGGGTACTTATGAATATCAAGTAGCCCGTGTTGACATGCCTTGGTGTAAGGTTAGTAATTTTGTAGAAGTTGTCAGCGACGGTTCAGGGCCAAGTATCAATTTGCCAGTTACTACTTTCAATGATACGATCTATACTTGTATGGAAGATATTTTTTACTCTGCTGATTTGATAGATGCCAATTGTAGTAATTGTTCTGTTGAGGTTCGAGATGCCAATGATTCACTATTGACCACAAGTTTACCTTGGGCTTTTATGATTGGTGCTCAACTCCCTTACTTTCCCCAACATCCTTTTTCTTTAAAAATTACTGATAATGATTCTGGTTGTTCCAATGCTGTCTTCTTACCAGTACCTCAGGGGAACACTTCCTCCCTTCAACCCAATAAAGTAAATGAGTCTTGCCCTGGTGCAGCCGATGGTAGTATTACGCCTACATTTTCAGGAAACGCTGGGCCATATACTTTTGATTGGTTGGACTTACCGGGAACAGATAACCCATTGAATAGAGACAACCTTACAGCAGGAGTATATTCTCTTATTATTACCAATGTAGTTGGTTGTGAAATATTTGGATTTGGTGCAAATGGCGCAATCGAAGTTGAAATCAAATCTTTACCAATCGCTAATGTAGATAAAACTGATAATGTGATCGGTTGTAACAGTACTCCTCCATTTACACTTGATGGTGGTTTCTCTTCTGACGGGCCTTCGATAGTTTTTGAATGGGCTGATGAAAATGGAAATATAGTTGGGAATACTGAAGTGGTTGATGTCAATGATAATAGTCTATATTATATTTTAACGGTAACTGATACCAATACAGGTTGCGCCAATTCAGATACACTTTTTTGGGAACAAGCTACACTTCCAGTTGCTGATGCAGGTCCCGATCAAACGTTAGATTGTAGTACAGCAATCGTAACTTTAGATGGATCGAATTCTAGTACAGGTGCTGATATAACTTATGAATGGTCTTTCAATGGAACAGTCATAGGTACTGATATTATTATTAGTGTATCACAACCTGGAGTGTTCACTTTGACTGTTACAGATGCAAATGGATGTACTGTCATGAGTCAAGTAACGGTAACTTCTATAGCTATTGCCCCCGTATTTACAGCTGTTGCTGCTGTCGGATGTTCTGGGCCTTTTTTGACCATTGATTTATCTAATTGTGTAGATTGCGGTGTGCAACTTTATGATAATTCAGGCTTTCCAATTCCTCCATGTTGGAATACCCCCTCATGCACACTTGACTCTGCTAATGAGCCATACATAGTTGAAGTAACTGATCCTAATTCGGGGTGTGTTGGTTCCCAAGTAGTCTCTATAATCACCGTTATTGCTGAACCAATGGAGATTCAATCAGCAGTAGTAACAAATGCAAGTTGTAATGGCGGAGCAGATGGGAGTATTATAATTGATTCAATAATAGGAAGCCCTCCATATTATTATACATGGTCAACAGGAGGTGATACTCAAAATATTTCTAATGTTTCAGTAGGTACTTACTATGTTACTATAAATGATGCGATAGGATGTCAAGTGATCGATACTTTTACCGTATCGGAACCTTCTCCTATAGAAATTACAAGTGCTATTATTACAAATACAACTCCTGGAAATGCTGATGGGGCTATTGATATAACTGTAGCTGGAGGTACACCTGGTTATACATTTGACTGGTCAACTGGTCATAACACAGAAGACATTTCAGATTTACCCTTAGGTGTTTATGGCGTCACTATTACTGATACCAATGGATGTACGCTTACCTCTACAAATTATAACATTGTAGAAGACCAACTTGCAAATATTCTTTTTGGTTTGATAAATGATACAACGATTTGTATGGGAGATGCCATTCAGTTAGCGGATAGCATTGCAACTGGATATTCAATTACTTGGTCTCCAACTACAGGTTTAAATGATCCTAATATTCCAAATGCTCTAGTTGCTCCTACATCTGCTACGACTTATTCTTATACCATTTCTACTCCTAGTGGTGGGACGCTTAATGGTTCAGTAACCATTAATGTTCAATCGTATATGGATTTTGGTTTACTTCAATTTTCTAATTCACCGATTTGCGAGGATAGCACACTTGAACTTTATGCTAATCTAGGAACTACTTTTGCCTGGACTGGACCAAATGGTTTTGCTTCTACTCAAGAAAATCCAATCATTCCAAATGCAACTGAAATTTTCTCAGGGCAATATACTGTGACGATTACCGATCAATATGGATGTACTGCTGTGGGAGGTTCAGATGTTTTTATTGATAATGATTGTGTCTGGCCGGGCGATACGGATACGAATATGGTTGTCAATCATTTTGATTTATTAAATATCGGATTGGCATTTGATTCAATGGGAACGACTCGGCAAGGTGCTTCATTTGATTGGATGGGACAGCCTTCGGTAGATTGGTCGCAAAGTACTCCTAACTCTAATGTGAATTATAAACATATTGATACAGATGGAAATGGAGTCATCAACTCAATGGATACTCTAGCCATTACACAAAATTTTGGATTGACATATAACTTTAATGATCCAATAGTTTTAAATCAATTTAATAATTTACCTCCTACCTCTGACAATAGTTTGTTGACTCCATTTTATGTTGATCCTGATACTTTGATTGAGGGACAAACAATTGCTTTAGATATTATTTTAGGGGATATGGGAAATGTAGTTACAGGTTTGTATGGAATTGGTTTTAGTATCGAATATGATACTGCAGTAATTGTACCTGGAAGTGCAAAGATTGATTTTGAAAATTCATGGCTTGGCGATGTCAATGCAGATGCTATTTCTATTCAATTTGATTTTCCTAATCCAGGAAGAATTGATGCTGCGATTACTAGAATTGATGGAATAGAGATGGATGGTTTTGGGCTTTTTGGAGAGCTGATTATCACTTTAGAAGATGATATTTTACTTCATGATCCTAGTGGGCAAGTGAATTTTAATCCTACAGATGTTACTGCTGAATTTAGAATTACCAATTATCATTTAATTAATTTCTCAGAAGAAGAAATTTTAGTGGACGCTGTTAATACAACTGCTGTTGTGGATGGAACTACGAGTCTTTCTAAAGTCGAACTCAATGAATTAATTGAGATCTATCCGAACCCTGCAAAAGAATTATTTTATGTGGCATCAAAAGATTTGGAAGTCGAACGGATTAGAATTTATACTGCTGCGGGTGAATTGATTGGTTTGGAAAATGTAGGAAAAGCCGTCAATGAATTTTCGATAAAAGATTTACCAAGCGGAATTTATTTTGTTGAAATACAAACTGAGGAAGGAATGGTGACGAAGAAATTGAATGTGATAAAATAATTTGATTTGAGATTATGGGTATTAAATATTGTGACTACGAACCATTCTGGGGTGTTTATTTAACGGTGTCTATTAATTTTCTTCTTAGCCGTCGGATGTAAATCCGACTCTCTCGGTCGAATAATATTAGATCGTCAGTCAAAAAACTGGTAGCACTCTAATTCCGAATTTTCAAAGAATTGTCTAATC
>CAKZSH010000161.1 GCA_937918905.1 uncultured Saprospiraceae bacterium | reverse complement strand
GAAGTAGCCGAAAATGACTACAATCTCAATATCCCTCGCTATGTGGATACCTTTGAAGAGGAAGCTGCGGTGGACTTAGCTGCCGTTTCAAAATCTTTAAAACAATTAAATTCCGAAATGGAAAAAACGGATAAAACGATTGCTCAATTTTGTAAGGAGTTAGGAATTGAAACGCCTTTTTAATAAAAAAATATTTAATAAAAATGTTCTTAAAAAGAAATACTGAATCCATAATTGCTTTTGCTTTATTTGTAATTACTACATTCATTTATTTTTATTTTGAAGTAGGAAAAGGAACAGACCATAAATTATATCTTGGTTTAATTGGAATAATTGCAACGCTTTATTTTGGAATGCTTAAAAGTAAAGTTGAAAATGATAATATTTTTAAAGAACTATTTATACAATTAACGGGATAAAAAAGTGATTTCAAAAAAGCTGAAATTTTAGATTCAGTAAAGATTTAAGTTCATTGACATATTGAATATCAGTATTTGACTTTTTCATGGTTGTCAAAATAGCATTTTGAAAATCATGAAAGGTTTGATAGTACTTTGCATAAAGGCATTTCTTTTTTACAAATTTCCATAATCGTTCTATGATATTTAGATTAGGAGAGTAAGGTGGTAAAAAAAGTAAACGAATATTAAACTGCCATGCAATATATCGAACAAGTTGGCAATGTTGATACCGAGCATTATCCAATACAATATAAATCGGTTTCATGTCAAAGTAATAGATTCTCAATTGATGAAGGAATGCAATAATCATTTCAGCATTGACCTTATCTTGGTTATGCATGAAATGAATATTTTGAGTGAGTGCATCTACTGCACCTAAAATATTCACCCGTTTTCTTCCAGCAGGAGCTTTAATAAAAACTCGTTTGAAACACCACAAAAAACATAAAAATGGAGCGAGAACAAAATGAGCTGCATCCATAAAAAGTAAATGTGCATTACCTTGTTGCGCTTCTTTTAACGCAGGTTCGTATACTTTTTCCAGCCATTCTTTTTGTTTTTCTGTATCTGCTTTAGCTGGAATATGTCCTGTTTTTAATCTTTTTAAACCGATGCGCTTAAAGAATTGGCGAACTTGTGTGGGACTTCGTTTGATTCCTGTTAGTTCTTCAATCCGACTAAGTGCTTCTTTAATACTTGCCGGTGGATTTTCTTCGAAATAGGCTCGAAGTGTGGTCTCGTGATTATCTAATTGACTTGTATTGGTCCCATAATTTACACGTTTCAATTCTTCTATTCCTCCTGACAGATAACGCTTAATGTCTTTTGTAATCGTATTGGGATGTCTATCTAACAACATTCCTATTTCTTGATATTCAATATCTGAGTTTGCTACATGATATACTGTGTGCATTCTTTTTTGAACTAGAGGACAAGGATAATAATATCTTTCGTAATTTAGTTCTTGAATTTCAGCTTCGCTGAGATTTAGGATATACATTTTCGTTTAAAGTTTTGTCACTTCAAATTTATGTATATCCTTTCTTTTTTTTAAATCACTTTTTTATCCCGTTCAATGTATAGTTTAGAAGTTCCTACACTTTTAACTTAAATTTTTGCCCAATGAGCATCAAGACACTCACGGAACAAATATTAAATAAATTACCGAAAATAGGAAAATGGCAACGCAATTTTATTCTTCATCTTTTTCCATTATGGATGGTTCTCCGAGGAAGATATAATTTTGTTAACCTATCCCGATACGGTGAATATATAGAGGATACCTATCGAAAAAACTTCGCTCGACCTTTTGATTTTTTAAGTTTTAATCAAAAACTAGTAGAGCAATCATTAAGCGAAAATTGTATCCTTGCTTTCGACCCTGTTTTTATTCCCAAAAGTGGGAAGCACACACCTGGAGTAAATTATTTTTATTCAGGTTGTGCAGGTAGAGAAAAATGGGGGTTAGAATTTAGTGGTATTGCCGCCATTGATTTAAATGATAAAACAGCATTACATTTAACTGCTGTTCAAACTCAAAAAGAACAACAGCTTATCGCTAATTCTTTTTTGGATTACTATGCTCAACATTTAATAAGTCGAGCAGAAGTACTTCAAAAAATATCAAAAGTAGTCGCAGTTGATGCCTTTTTTGCTCGTTCTACCTTCATTAATCCAATGGTAGAAGCTGGATTTGTTGTGACTACTCGATTACGTAAAGACGCTGTTATAAGATATTTATATCATGGTCCAAAACGTAAAGGTCGAGGTCGTCCAAAACAATTTGACGGTAGAGTCAATCCTCTTGAATTGCATGATGACCAATTTACACCTTGCGCAAAAGCTCAAGATGGTTCTTGGATCGCATACGAAGCAGTTGTCAACGTCAAAGCATGGAAACGAAATGTTCGTTTAGTAGTAGAGCATACTTTCGATGAAAAAGATCAAATTAAAAGTTATAAACTTTACGTTTGTACCGATACTCAGCAATCTGGTGGACAAGTAAAACACGCTTATAATTCTCGATTTCAAATTGAATTTCTTTATCGAGATGCAAAGCAACATACTGGATTAAATCATTGTCAAGCTAGGTCAGAGGAAAAACTTTTTTTTCATCTTAACACAGCTCTTTCTTGTGTTTCGCTAGCCAAAGTTGCTTATCACATTAATGGTTTTAAATCGGACTTTGAAGATAGAAATCCTTTTTCCATTGATGATATTAAAAACAGATTGACTAATGATTTTTTATTCAATCGAATTATTTCAATGTTCGGATTTAACCCGAACTCTATTAAAATTAATCAACTGCGTGAGGAGTTTAGACAATTCGGTAATAAAGCCGCTTAAATCCTTCACGGACTATTGTGTATTGAAAAGCTAAAAATAAAACTATGTTTCTATTGTTTTTATTGTCATGACAACTGTTTATTTTTTACAATTTATGAAATAGAAATTGTACTGAGTA